>CAZKOC010000579.1:0-1000 GCA_964554275.1 uncultured Weeksellaceae bacterium | reverse complement strand
AAATTTGCAAAATATTTACCGGATTTTGGGATCGAACCGATTATTTATACTCCCGAAAATCCTTCTTATCCGCTTATTGATGAATCTTTGCTGAATGAAGTTTCGCCCGGTTTAAAGATAGTAAAAACCAAAATTTGGGAACCATACCAAATAGCGGAAAAACTCAATCCGAAATCAAAAGATTACAAAGCAGGCCATTTTGAAAAGAGTAATAAACAATCATTTCTAACCAAACTTTCAATCTTCGTACGGGGAAATTTTTTCATTCCCGATGCCCGTAGATTCTGGATAAAGCCTTCAGTTAAATTTTTACGAAAATATCTTGAAGAAAACCAAATTGACACTATTATCACAACGGGGCCGCCACATAGTTTACATATTATCGGATCGAAATTAAAGAAAACTTATCCGATGTTAAAATGGCTTGCCGATTTCCGTGATCCCTGGACACAAATCAATTATCACTCTGAGCTGAAATTGACTGATTCCTCACAAAAGAAACATTTGCAATTAGAAAAAAGTATCTTGCAAAATGCTGATTGCATAATTGCTACAAGTTTCACCGATGCTTATAATTATAAAAAGTTGGGAGCAGATAGAGTAGAGGTAATCACAAATGGATTTGAGGAAAAAGATTTTACTCATTCATTCAAAATTCAAAATTCAAAATTCAAAATAGCCTATTCAGGCGGTTTGGAATTCGCGCGGAATCCCTTGGTTGTTTGGGAAAGTTTAAATGAATTAATTCGGGAAAATTTAGATTTTGCTTCGGAATTTGAATTGGAATTTATAGGAAATCTAAGCCCTGAAGTTGAGAATTCTATGAAAGATAATAATTTAAGTAATTATTTAACTGAAAAAGGATATATTTCTCATAAAGAATCAATTGAAGGAGTTAAAAATTCAGATTTATTATTATTAACCAATTTCCAAAATGAAAAATCAAAAGGAATCATTCCCGGAAAATTGTTTGAATATATGGCAACGGGAAATCCTATTT
>CAZKOC010000578.1:0-1000 GCA_964554275.1 uncultured Weeksellaceae bacterium | reverse complement strand
ATTTCTTTCAGCATAAAATGTTCAAACCCTCCTTTTTCAATTTCCTCCAAATTAAATTGAAGTTCCTGAATAGCAGGAGTTACTGACAGGTTATCTTTTATTTTTCTTATATCTACTTCTTTGCCCAAAGTTATGGTTGCCATTTCTCCATCGTCCAAATAAACCGCATCTTTTGTGAATTGTAGAAATGGAGAAGCATCAGAAGCAATGAAAAATTCATTTTCTCCAATTCCTATTGCAAGCGGGCTTCCCAGTCTGCCTACTACTATTTCACTCGCGTTGGACTTATCTAAAACGGCAATTGCATAAGCTCCGTTAACTTCATTCAAGGCATAACGTACAGCGTCGGTAAGCGACAATTCGTCCTTATCTTTAAAGTATTGAATCAAATTAATCAACACTTCTGTGTCTGTATCGCTATGAAATACAAATCCTTTTTGGATGAGCTCAGTTTTAATGGTTTCATAGTTTTCTATAATCCCATTATGTACAATTACCAACTGTTCATTGTTTGATAAATGCGGATGTGAATTTACGTCATTGGGTACACCATGTGTGGCCCAGCGTGTATGCCCCACCCCTATGGTCGCGCCATTGTTTATGGGTTCAGACTTGGCTTCCAGATCAGAAACTTTTCCTTTTGTTTTAACCAACCCGAATTCATTGTCGTCAATGATAACCAGCCCCGCACTGTCATACCCGCGGTATTCTAGTCTTTTCAACCCATTGATGATGATAGGGTAGGCGGCTCTATGCCCTATATATCCAACTATTCCACACATTGGCTTTATTTTTTGGTATAATAAACTTTAAGTTGTAATTTCTTGTCTTGTTGTTCAGTAGCATTTCCGTGTAAAACAATTCTATGTGGATTAAATGCCCTGTTATTGGCAAATGGATCTGTCCAGCTCATAGGAGATGTGTAACTATTTCCCGGATTGAGCAGGAAATTTCCAATGCTTAAAATCATACGCCCATCTTCATAAATCGAATCCTTTTC
>CAZKOC010000577.1:0-1001 GCA_964554275.1 uncultured Weeksellaceae bacterium | reverse complement strand
CTTGTTAGGGGTAACGAATCGGCTAATAGTTTTGGCAATACCTTAAATGACTACAGAAATCAAATTGTTACCGCTTGCAGTAGCCGATCGTGGGCCACTCTTGTCGATGGCGCAGCCTTCTTGACCACTTCAGACCTTGTCGATGGAGTGCACCCGTCTACTGCTGGTTTTGCAAAATATGCCAAGAGAATAGCCCCCTTGCTGGCTTCACCTGCTTTTACAGTAACCGGACCAACTACAGGCTTAGCCAATCAAGCTAGCGAACCATACACAGTCGATCTTGCAAAGGCTAATTTCATGGGTGATCAAACTATTACCCTCACGGCTTCAGATGGAACAATTACAGCCACAGCTGCTGGGGGTAGTGTATCTGGCAATGGCACCGGAACAGTTATAGTTTCTCCTGCTAACAACGCAACCAACTTTAGCCTTGTGTACACACCAACCAGTAGTGGTTCAAAAACACTAACATTTACCAATGGACAAAGCTGGGAAGACCCTCCAACAACTTCATACATAGTGCTAGCTGAAACAGATGCCGATGATGATGGTATCGATGATGCTATTGAGGACGGAGCTCCCAATAACGGTGACGGAAATAATGACAGCATACCGGACGCCCAGCAAGCCAACGTTGCTAGCTTTGTAAATCCTATTACTAACGAATACGCTGTTCTAGCTGTAGACGAAGATTGCGAAATAACCAACGTAGCTATTAACCCGGAGTCTAGCAATGCCACGCAGGATACTAACTACCAATACTCAACCGGTCTTATGGACTTTACCTTAGGCTGTCAGGCCGACGGTCATGTCGCCGAAATAACTCAGTACTATTACGGTTTAACCTCTACTGACCTTATCCTGCGCAAGTATAACCCCAACACCGCCGCTTACTTCACTGTAGAAGATAGTGTCGTAGAGCATCAAACCATAGGCGATCAATCAGTTGTTGTCGTGAGCTATCAAATTGCTGATGGGGGAGTACTTGATATGGATAATGA
>CAZKOC010000576.1:0-1007 GCA_964554275.1 uncultured Weeksellaceae bacterium | reverse complement strand
AAATGGATTTGATAGAACAATTAAAAAATAATTTCAAAAACGGAGATGTAACCATCAAGCTGATCTTTATCTGCGTGGGCATCTTTATTATTGATTCTGTTTTAAAACTATTCAACTTTCATTTGGGTGGCTTTTTCAGTGTGGGTGCCGGCATAGATACTTTTTTTTACCAGCCCTGGGGAATTCTTACCTATTCGTTTTTTCATGGGAACGTACTTCATCTGGCGCTCAACATGTTTATGCTGTATGTTGTGGGTAAATTATTTCTGAGGTATTTTCGGAGTAACGATTTATTGACATTCTATTTTTGGGGAGCGGTTTTCGGGGCGGTTTTATTTTCCGTTTATTCCACGTGGTTAGGGAATGATGCTTCTTCACTTGTGGGGGCTTCCGCTGCTGTTTATTCCGTCTTCTTCGGTTTGGTTTCTTATGTTCCGAAAATGAAATTGCAGCTGGCTATCATTAACGTGACACTTCCTTTGGATTACGTTGCTTATGCTTTGCTGGGCTTTGATGTTTTTATGATTCTAGCGGGTAATAATGATGGCGGGCATGTTTCACACTTGGGTGGGGCCACATTTGGATTTTTGTATATGAAACAGTTTGAAAAAGGAAATGATTTTCTCGGTAAATTCTGGATGAAATTATTTTCCACCCGAAACCGTTCTGAAAAAAGAAATTCTCAATATAAAAAACCGTCCAGGGACGATTACGAATTCAATTCACAAAAAATCGAAAAACAAAAAAGGGTTGATGCCGTCTTAGATAAAATCTCACGCTCAGGTTATGATAGCTTAAGCAAAGAAGAAAAGGATTTTTTATTCAAATCAGGGAGAAATGGCTAGATTAGGATTCAGATTATCGGGGTGGGATCCTGTTTTTTTTACATTCCATCTGCTCTTTGTGGGAATTACATACAGTATCTATCTTGCTCCGCACATAGCTCCCTCTACATTTCCCTATTTCGGGCTGATTCCTATTGTGTATCCGCTTTTGGTTCTGGCAAA
>CAZKOC010000575.1:0-1009 GCA_964554275.1 uncultured Weeksellaceae bacterium | reverse complement strand
AAAAATTAGGAATGGATCACTGGCAGGTAGTGGAAATGCTCTGGAATACCTATAACCCGAACAAGATTTGGTACGTGATAGTGGGAATCGGATTATTTTCCGTTATTACTTTGACAATCTATGACCGGTTGATCATCCGGCCGAGAGAGAGGAAATTAAAAGAACTTCCACCGGAAATTGAAAATCCTAATCGATAAATGATAAAAATCCCGTTTAAAAAAATTAAACGGGATTTTATATTAAAAAACTTAGTATTTTGCGGGATTAAATTAAAAAACATGCAACACCAAACAGGGAAAAACTCCTTTTTCGATACACAGGTACTTGGTCATCCGGCCGGGTTATTCGTTTTGTTTTTCACCGAGATGTGGGAGCGTTTTTCATTTTACGGAATGCGTGCGCTTTTGGTTATGTTTCTTGTAAGCTCTTTGGGGATAGGCGGATGGGACTGGCCCCGTGAAAATGCTTTGTCTTTGTATGGTACTTATTTAGCCTTACTTTATTTGACCCCTATTATTGGCGGGCAGTTGGCAGACAAGTATCTGGGGTATAGAAAAGCAATTATCATCGGAGCGCTGATCATGACGTTTGGTCATGCGAGCATGGCGATTGAAACTCCTTTTTTCCTGTATCTGGGATTGTTCCTTTTGGTAATTGGTACGGGCTTTTTTAAGCCTAATATGACTTCGTTTATTTCAGTTTTGTACAAGGACCATCCGGAGAAAAAAGACGGTGCTTATACCATTTTTTACATGGGAGTAAATGCCGGAGCTTTCCTGGGGATTATGCTCTGTGGTTACTTGGGTGAAACCGTTGGATGGAGCTGGGGCTTTGGTTTAGCAGGGATTTTTATGCTTTTGGGATTGTTGCAATTTACACTGGCGCAGGGAATTTTTGGAAAAGTGGGAACAGCTCCTCCCAAAACAAATGAAAAAATCATTGCGGATGACCAGCAGGAAATTGAAGATAAGTTAAATCCGTTTACACTTTTGGACAAAATCATTATGGT
>CAZKOC010000574.1:0-1014 GCA_964554275.1 uncultured Weeksellaceae bacterium | reverse complement strand
GTTTTCAAAAACACCAATTTAGACATGAGAAGGTACAAACGTATGGAAATGTTTGTGCATGCAGAGAACCTTATTGACCCGACGAGTCAGGAAATAGATGAAAACACAAAACTATTTATCCGTTTAGGTAGTGATTATTCTGATAACTATTATGAATATGAAATTCCGTTAAAATATACAGCCAAAACACCTGATAGAAACCCTAACAGGATTTGGCCGGATGAAAACCTGATTGATCTACAAACAGATTTCTTTGTAGATGCCAAGAAAGCAAGAGATTTAGATGCGAATCTGAACCCATTGGAACGTTTTATGTATGTTCCTGACGAGGAGAACCCAAACAAGGTCATTTATGTAAAAGGGCGTCCTTCACTGGGGGGTGTGACTTCATTGATGATTGGTTTACGCTCAACCAATGCGCAAGACAAGAAAGTATTGGTATGGGTAAATGAATTGCGTTTGAGCGAAATAGACAGCGAAGGCGGATATGCCGCAATGGCAAGCCTTGGATTTACTTTGGGAGATTTCGCGCAGGTTCAGGTTTCCGGGAGTATCAGCTCAGCAGGGTTCGGAGCAATTGACCAGGGGCCAAGCCAGAGAAATCAGGATGATTACAGAGATTATGCGGTAAATGCACAGATGAAATTAGATAAATTTATGCCTCAGAAATGGGGAATGGAGATTCCATTTAATTTCTCGATCAGTGAGCAATTCACAGACCCTAAATACAATCCGCTCGACAATGACGTGTTATTTGATGAAGATCCGAGAAAAGAAGACCTGAAAGACATTGTAAGGACTTATGCGCAGCAAAAATCATTCACGTTCAGCAATGTAAGAAAGGTTAAAACCAATAACAAACCAGCAAGGTTTTATGATGTTTCCAACTTTGCATTGTCATTTATGTATGGAGATACTTATAACAGAGACATTTATATTGCTTATAATTTAACCAAGCAAATCAGGACATCTTTGAATTATAACTATAATTTCAAACCGAATTATTATCAGCCG
>CAZKOC010000573.1:0-1018 GCA_964554275.1 uncultured Weeksellaceae bacterium | reverse complement strand
TTTGGGATTTTTGATTTGGAATCCAGGCATTTCACCCAATTATTTTTAGGAGATATTTGTTTGTTTCGTTCCGAAAAAATGGAAATTTATTCTCATTTGTTCAACCACCCAGAACTGGAAGAAGAATTGTATAAGCAATAATGATGTTAATTGTTTTTTTAAAACATACATCTTCCATCTTCCAACATCCAACAAAAAAATGTAATTTTGATTTTGATTAAAAAATTAAGAATATGTCATACGGATTACTAAAAGGTAAGAAAGGAATTATTTTCGGAGCATTGGATGCCAATTCCATTGCATGGAAAGCAGCAGAAAAATGCCACGAAGAAGGAGCTGAATTTATTTTAACCAATGCGCCTGTTGCACTCAGAATGGGGGAACTTAACGGATTAGCTGAAAAAACAGGCTCTGAAGTTGTGGGAGCAGATGCAACTTCTATGGAAGACCTTTCGAACTTGTTTGACGTAGCGATGAAAAAATTCGGAAAAATAGATTTCGTATTGCATTCCATCGGGATGAGCATCAATGTACGAAAAGGAAAACACTACACCGATATGGATTATAATTTCCTTACCAAAGGTTGGGACATCTCGGCAGTCTCATTTCACAAAGTGATGAAAACCGCCTGGGACAAAGATGCGATGAATGAGTGGGGGAGTATCTTGGCTCTGACCTATATCGCTGCCCAGAGAACCTTTCCGGATTATAATGACATGGCGGACAACAAAGCTTATTTGGAGTCCATAACGAGAAGTTTCGGATACTTTTGGGGTAAAGAAAAAAATGTACGTGTAAATACCATTTCACAGTCACCCACACCGACTACTGCCGGACAAGGTGTGAAAGGATTTGGCGGATTTATGAAATTTGCAGATGAAATGTCGCCGCTTGGAAATGCAACGGCAGAAGATTGTGCAAATTACATTGTTGCCATGTTTTCCGATTTAACCAAGAAGGTAACGATGCAGAATCTTTACAATGACGGAGGATACAACAATACCGGAATTTCAGAAAA
>CAZKOC010000572.1:0-1019 GCA_964554275.1 uncultured Weeksellaceae bacterium | reverse complement strand
ATAGGCACAGAAATTAGGCAGGTTGCAGACGGAAAGTTGTGGGTTATTTGTAATAGTCAAAGCACCTGTTATTGTAGCAGGATTTATAGTTGCTAAAGCCGAAATATCGGCTAATTGAGCGTTGCTCAAAATACCAACATATCCTGTAACACTTGTCAGATTTAGCCCGTCAAGGCTGCCCAGTACATTATTGCCCTCAATCCTAAGGTGGCCTCCCATACTTGTCAGACTATTTAATCCTTCAATATTCGTTAAGGCGGAATTATGCTCAATTCTAAGGTGTGCTCCGATACTTGTCAGACTGCTTAATCCGTTAAGATTCGTTAAGGCGGAATTGGCGCTGAGATAAAGTTCTCCTCCTACATTTGTCAGGTTGCTCAATCCGTTGAGATTCGTTAATAAGGGATTATTTGAAATATCAGTTTCTCCTCCGATACTTGCCAGATTGCTTAATGGGTCAATATGGGTTAACAGGGAATTATTTCCGACAAAAAGATACCCTCCGATACTTGTCAGATTGTTTAAACCATCAATATTTGTTAATACGGGATTATACGCAATATCAAGATACCCCGCAACTTCTGTAACACTATTCAAACCGTCAAGATTGGTAATATCACTCCCTGAAATGATAAGATTACCCAAAGTAATGGCAGGGCAGAAATCATAAGTTGTCCTGAAAGCGTCAATTTCTGCCTGAGTAGTAAAAGTGAAATCTCCCAAAGTGGTACAAGCAACGGCACAGGCATTTTCTACAGCCTGAGAGTCGTTACAACCTGTTGCATTTCCGCTTATGATTCTCTGATTGTTTTCGTCGGATAACCAGATACAGAACGGGAGTATATTACAAGTCGAAAGCGCCGTATTGTTTGTGATAGTCAGGCTATTTCCAATATTCGTCAAAGCAGACAAACCGCTTATGTCGGTCAATTGTGGGTTTGAAGAAATAGTAAGGTTTTTAACACTCGTCAAAGCAGACAAACCGTCAAGATTGGTCAATTGATTATTATTATAAATCT
>CAZKOC010000571.1:0-1029 GCA_964554275.1 uncultured Weeksellaceae bacterium | reverse complement strand
CGTGTTGCGACAGACGGCATATTGTCCACCTGACGGTAAACAGGGTCTATATCTCCGTAATTATTAGCCACTACAATATAATCAAGCTCCTCTCTGTCAATGCCGGCATCTGCTATGGCGCGTTCTGCCGCGATAACGGCAATGTCTGAAGTAAACAAATTTTCGTCTGCATACCTTCTCTCTTCAATTTCTGTAATTTCCTGGAATTTCTGAATGATTTCCTCTACCGGTTTTTCAATGCGTACACCCTGTTCATCATAAAATTCATAGTTTAAAAAATCAATGTTTTTTACAATTTTTTCAGGTAAAAAGTGTCCTGAGCCGGTAATTACAGTATTGATCATAGCTTGTGATTGTGATTCAACCTACAAATTTATAAAATATCTAAAAGCAGATTCATAATTCTTTTTAATTCTCTTGAGAATCTTTTGAAAGAATGGTTTTAGTGATGAAATCTTTTTCTAAATTCCAGCTTCGTGCCGGCGAATATTCACGTCCGTAATAAATAATCTGCAGGTGCAGTTTATTCCATATTTCTCTTGGGAAAAGTCGTTTGGCATCGGTTTCGGTTTGCTGTACCGATTTACCGTTGCTGAGTTTCCAACGATGCATCAGGCGATGAATGTGTGTGTCCACAGGAAAAGCAGGATGACCAAATGCCTGGGACATTACAACCGAAGCCGTTTTATGCCCGACCCCGGGAAGTTCTTCCAATTCTTCAAAAGTTGAAGGAACTTCACCATTGTACTTTTCAAGTAAAATTTCCGAAAGTCGTTTGATGTGTTTTGCTTTGGTCGAAGATAAACCGATTTGTTTAATGAATTCTTTTATTTCATCTACTTCCAATCTGCTCATCGCTTTTGCGTTTCCTGCTCTGGCAAAAAGTTCAGGTGTGACTTCATTGACTTTTTTGTCGGTAGTTTGTGCAGAAAGCAAAACGGAAATCAAAAGTGTGAAAGCATCGGTATGGTCTAAAGGAATCGGAGGATTAGGATATAATTTTTCCAATTCATCTATTACAAATTGTGC
>CAZKOC010000570.1:0-1030 GCA_964554275.1 uncultured Weeksellaceae bacterium | reverse complement strand
GGCAGCAGGGCCAGCTGAGGGGTGTTTTACCTCACACACAATGTTCATTCAAAAATTTTCACTATATCAAAGAACTTAATTACATCAAAAACAGGAACCTTCAATTGCTCCTGTTTGTACATTCTTTGTTCAAAAAGAAATTCATTTTAAAAAAATCAGTCATATCTTCATACCTGAAACGTCGTACCCTTTAGCAGATACTTATGGATGAAAATAGATAAGCAATCTGTTGAAGGTTATTCCTTATCTGTTTTCGTATCAGTAGGTTCACTTTTATATTGTAGGCTCCTTAAACAACTGAATGGATAAGTAAATCCTGAATACACACTTATTACTTATCGCCGTCTTTCTCTTTTATTCCTTTTGAATCTTCTTTTACTTTTATCAATTTATTCTTTTCGTAGTATTCGATTTTAACCAGTTTACCTTTTTCATCCCAATACTTCCATTCTCCTGTTTTTACATTGGGTTTATCTTCATCAAAATGACCTTGCATTTCCAGTTTACCATCGAAATAATAGGTTTTTATCTCTCCTACATAATATAACGGCATATTAACAACAGTAGCCTCCCTGATTTTTATCGAGTCATTGGCATAAAGTGTAAATTGCTGCTTTCCACAATTCATCACACTCTTTTGCTGAAGCTGTCCTCTTTCATCCCAATAGGTTTCCTCAGAACCATTGCCATTAGGACATTTGGCGGAATCAATAATTCTTTTCGACAGCTGAGAAGTTTTACCATTTTCATGAAATTTAACTGTGATACCAGAACGGTCATCTTTTATACTAAGAGGAGTTCCATTTTCATAGAACATAATTTGCGTACCTATATCTTTACCATCCTTCCTTAAGTCATTAAAAAGGACTGCCCCGTTTTTATACCAACCCTGACTTAAGCCATCACGTTTACCATTTTTGAATTGATACAAACGTTCACGAACACCATTATCATAAAAAGTCTCTACCTGAATTTTATAACCATCTACAAATGTTTCAACTGCCTTTAATTGCTCTTTAATATCAATATT
>CAZKOC010000569.1:0-1031 GCA_964554275.1 uncultured Weeksellaceae bacterium | reverse complement strand
GGTTCAATTTCTATTTTTTTCTCTTTCGATTCCAAAGTATGCGTTATCATATCGAATGAATTATAATCTGCCGGACCTGCATAAGCAGCTACAATAGTCTTCCCGATAGCCATGTCATAAATGCCCCAGTCAGGGTGAAATAATATTTCATCATAGTGCTTGACCGTACAGTTTTTAAACGAAATCAAAAGCACCTTTCCTTTTCTGTTACGTGCTCCTGTAATGACCTCTCCTTCGACGGTGATTCCACCTTCAAATTCCAGTTTGGTCATTTCACCTTCTTTTATTTTGTAGGCTTCCAAGTCGTTGGGCGACATATTTTCAATCGCCATATTGATGTTTTTCAATTTACCTATTGGGGAACCAAATCCTTCGGAATGATAATTGGTTCCGTGACCGATTAGTTCCCGTTCATGATAAGACAAAGCCGTTTTCCCTTCGGTTTGCACATAAACCGGATTTCCATGATTATCGGTAATCACCCGTTTGAAAATCCCGGAAACCTGAATTCCGGTGTTGTATTCTATCGTTCCTAAATTTTTAGATTCTATTAATTGTTCGATTCCTTCCGCTCCACCTCTTCTCAATCCCATTTGAGCTGCAAATTTTTCCAATACAAAATTCAGATATGCAAAATCGGGCGTTACAAATAACTGGGGCTGTGGTTGTGTAATATCAAAGGAGACTTCAGCCGCGGAAATGTCATAAGGTAATTTCTTCACTTCATTTCCCATGCACCATTTGCTTTCTCCGATGGAAGAGAGCAATCCCGCTCCGTAAATTTTAGGATTTTCCAAATCACCGATCAGGCCATATTCTACCGTCCACCAGTGAAGATTTCGGATTTTTGCCATTTCGGACAATTTGGTCATACTGTTTTGTAAATCCAATACACGCTGGTTGGCTCGTTCAACCACTTTCGGATCGCTGTCTCTGTCCTCTTTTACGATGGATAAATGCCGGATGGCTTCATACATTTCATAATCGAGAGAAGATGAAATTGCTTTGCTCCCGATTTCTCCAAACCTTCT
>CAZKOC010000568.1:0-1033 GCA_964554275.1 uncultured Weeksellaceae bacterium | reverse complement strand
GATGCAATCGGTGGTTTGGAGTGTGGTAAATGTCATTATTAAAAATTAAAAGCAAGAGGTATAAATGGCTTCTAAGAAAAAATATTGGAGAAGTTTCGAAGAACTAAATGATCAGTCATTAACTGAACAATTGGCTTCCAAAGAGTTTGCTGACGAAATCCCCGTAGAGGATTTTATAGGGAACAATAAAGCGATGGAAGAATCACAGACTTCGAGACGTGACTTTTTGAAATTTTTAGGATTCAGCACGGCTGCCGTAACTTTGGCTGCCTGCGAAGCTCCTGTAATTAAGTCTATTCCCTATGTGGTAAAACCGGACAACGTTACGCCCGGAGTTCCTACCTGGTATGCGTCCACGATTTTTGATGGATACGATTATGCCAATGTATTGATCAAAACCAGAGAAGGGCGTCCGATCAGAATCAATACAAACAAATCTGCCAAATATTTTGCAAGTACCAATGCAAGGGTTCAGGCAGCTGTATTGTCATTGTATGATTCCGATAAAGTAAGAGGCCCGTTGGTAAAAGAAGGAGGTAAATTCAAACCGACTTCATGGACTAAGCTGGATGAAAAAATTATTTCAAAATTAAAGTCAAACGGAGGTAAAAAAGTTGTGATTTTAACGTCATCGCTTCCGAGCCCCACATCTAAAAAATTAATTCAGGATTTCAAAACCAAATATCCAACCGTAGAACATGTGGTTTATGATGCTGTAAATTACTCACCGGCATTAGATGCCGCAGAAGAGATTTACGGACAAAGAGCATTGCCGTTCTATGATTTGTCAGCTTCTGAACTGGTAGTTTCATTTAATGCTGACTTCCTTGGAGATTACAATGGTGGCGGCTTTGAGGACGGTTATGCGAAATCACGCAAACCCGGCCCGAAAATGCTTCGTCACATTCAGGTGGAAAGCAACCTGACCATGACGGGAGCAAATGCAGATACCCGCTATCCGATGAAACAAACCGATGTTTTGAAAACATTGGCAGAAGTTTACAAAGGGTTGACCGGTTCTACTTCTGACAAA
>CAZKOC010000567.1:0-1036 GCA_964554275.1 uncultured Weeksellaceae bacterium | reverse complement strand
TTTTCCGTGTAACTGCAAGAAAAAATGAATGGAATGAAGTTGAGGACTGGATTTGTAATACTTGTAGATTCGACAAAAAAGAAACTAGCGATTGGACAATTGAACAACCCTCTCATGTTTCGAAAGATTCAGTGATTCGACAAGGGCATTATGAAGGTAAAATTGGAACAGTTAAACCACATGAAACCTTTAAAAATGTAATGAAAGGACGCGATCCGAAATTACTACTCAACATCCATGATGTAAGTGAAGTAAATGAAGAAGACCGTGATTTGAATAAAATCAACCGTCCGCCGACGAGTAAGGATTATAAAGATTGATGGATGTATGTTGGGTGTTTGATGATGGAAGTAAAATTTGAATTGAAATATAAATAAGTGTCATTCTGAATGAGTGAAACGAAATGAAGAATCTGAAAGGATTCCTCCTTCGTCGGAATGACAAAGAGAAAATAAGAATTAAAATAAAGCGCCGGTTATCTTGATGCTTGATACCCGATGCTTGATACAAATAAAACAAAGTATGGACTCAGAATTGTGGAGTTTAATAGGAGAAAAAGCAGCGTTAGCGGGGATCATGATTGGTTTCGCGTTGGTAGTTGCCATGTATTCAACCTGGGCAGAGCGTAAGGTCGCGGCTTACATTCAGGATCGCCGTGGGCCGAACCGTGCAGGTTGGGGTGGTTTGTTACAACCGCTTGCCGACGGAGGAAAACTTTTTTTCAAAGAAGAAATTACTCCAAGACATGCACAAAAATTCCTATTCATATTAGGACCCACAATCGCCATGATCCTGGCTTGCATGACCGGAGCTGTAATTCCATGGAGTACCGGATTTGAATGGGGAGACAAAGTAATCGTCCCTCAAATTGCTGATATCAATGTTGGATTCCTTTATATTTTAGGAGTTTTGAGTTTAGGCGTTTACGGAATCATGCTGGGTTCCTGGGCGTCTAACAACAAATGGTCTTTAATGGGAGGGCTTCGTGCCGCTTCACAGATCATTTCTTATGAATTACCAATGGGTATAGCTTTGA
>CAZKOC010000566.1:0-1039 GCA_964554275.1 uncultured Weeksellaceae bacterium | reverse complement strand
GCGGTTATGGTCAATAATTATGACTGGATGAAGAATTTTTCATTCATCGATTTTGTACGAAACGTAGGTAAGCACATTACTGTAAATTACATGATGGCAAAGGATTCTGTGAAAACCCGTTTGAGTTCTGAATCTTCTGTGGGAATGTCCTTTACTGAATTCACTTACCAATTGATTCAGGGATATGATTTTCTTCACCTGTATAAAGAGATGAATTGTAAACTGCAAATGGGAGGTTCCGACCAGTGGGGAAATATCACAACCGGAACAGAGCTCGTGAGAAGAGTATCACAGGGGGAGGCTTTTGCTTTTACTTGCCCGCTTACTACAAAAGCAGACGGAACGAAGTTCGGGAAAAGCGAAGGAGGAGAAAATGTCTGGTTGGATTCTAACCGTACTTCGCCTTATAAATTTTATCAGTTCTGGTTAAACCAATCTGATGATGATTCAGAGAAATACATCAGGATTTATACGTTTTTGGACAGGAATACAATTGAGCAATTAATTCAAAAACATAAGGAAGAACCGCATTTAAGACAACTTCAAAAGAAATTAGCCGAAGAAATCACGATTTTGGTTCACGGAAAAGAAGAGTTGGCAAATGCCATAAAAGCTTCTGATGTTTTGTTTGGAAAATCAACTACGGAGGATTTGAAATCATTAAATTCCAATACATTTCTGGCGGTTTTCGAGGGTGTTCCTCAATCGAAAATTTCTAAAGAAGAATTAAATTCAGGATTAGATATAGTAGATACCCTATCTGAAAAATCGGGATTTTTAAGCTCTAAAAGCGAAGCACGCCGTGAACTGAAAGCCAATGCGATTTCAGTCAATAAGGAAAAGGTCGGAGAGGATTTTTCCTTAACAACAAATGATTTGATTTCAGATAAATATATTTTGCTTCAAAAAGGGAAAAAGAATTATTTTATTTTGATTGTGGAATAGATGTTTTTTGTGGGAATTTTAAAAATCATTAAATTTCCATCAAATTAACACACATGAGAAAGTATTTATTTTTTACGCTATTCATCAGCGTCTT
>CAZKOC010000565.1:0-1040 GCA_964554275.1 uncultured Weeksellaceae bacterium | reverse complement strand
AATCAACTGGACAGATATTGATGCAATTAACCAGCCGGGGGATTCCGGTTATTCTATCAGTCGTACGATGAATCTGGAAAATATTTGTATTCGTATGGTTGAATATTCAGAAAATTACAAAGCCGATCATTGGTGCAGCAAAGGACACATTGTACATTGTCTGGAAGGTATCTTCTTATTAGAATTTGAAAATAATGATAGTGTACTGTTAAGCACCGGAATGACTTTTATCGTTTCCGATGATTTGACTTCTCATCGTTCGGTTTCTAAAAACGGAGCAAAGCTGCTGATCATTGATGGTTCATTCCTGAAAAATAATTCTTAATTGTTTCAACAATAATTCAATAAATCATGGAAAAATTAACAGCCAAAGCAACTATCGGAATTCAAAAACCCATTGAGGAAGTTTTTGAAGCAATCATCAATCCTGAAATCATGAGCCATTATTTCATTTCAAAAGGTTCGGAAAAGCTCGAAACAGGGAAAGAAGTCATATGGGAATTTCCAGAATTTGACGGAAGTTATCCTGTTTTGGTAAAAGAAGTTATTTTCAATGAATTAATTGTTTTGGATTGGGATCCTGAATCAATTGTAAAAATCCAGCTGGAAGAGCAACCCGATAAAAGTACGGTTGTCAAAGTGACGGAAGAAGGGCATCAGACCGATGAAAAAGGAATAAAATGGGCGATCGGGCAAACTGAAGGCTGGGCAAATTTCCTGGCGTGTATGAAAGCTTATCTTGAATACGGAATTCATTTGCGCAAAGGTGCTTTTGATTTTATGAAATAAACGTTATGGAATACACGAAACAAATCGCAAAACTTTTAAGAGATGTCCATTTCGGAGGAAACTGGACCTGGGTAAACCTGAAAGATACCTTAGAAGACATAACCTGGGAGCAGGCAATTGTAAAGGTTCATAGCTTCAATACGATTGCTGCTTTGGTTTATCATATGAATTATTACGTATATGGCGTGTCAGAATATTTAGAAGGTAAGCCGCTTACTATAAAAGATAAATACAGTTTTGACCACCCTCCT
>CAZKOC010000564.1:0-1040 GCA_964554275.1 uncultured Weeksellaceae bacterium | reverse complement strand
ATGGTCAATTCAATGACACCCAGACTTGCGCCCAAATGCCCGGGTTTTACGGAAAGGGTATCGAGGATAAATTCTCTTAATTCAAGCGAAAGCTCCGGCAATTGATTGGCGGGAATTTTCCTTAAATCCTTGAGGGAATTTATTTTGTCTAAAAGTGATTCCATTATGAAATTGTAAAATTACATAAAACACACAGAAACCCACTATCTTTGCAAATTATTAAAATGGATTATGTTTCAAATCGGAGGCACATTGATATCCGAAGAAGTTCTCTCAGAAGAATTTGTATGCAACCTGTCTAAATGTAAAGGAATCTGCTGCGTAGAAGGAGATTCGGGTGCGCCGCTCAATGAAGATGAGCTTCCTGTTTTAGATGATATTTACGAGAGTGTAAAACCTTATCTGCGCCCGGAGGGAATTGCAGCGATTGAAAAAATAGGCAAATACGATATGGATTCCGATGGCGAATGGGTGACTCCTTTGGTTGACGGAAATGAATGTGCTTATGTGATTTTTGACGAAAGGGGAATTACAAAGTGCGGAATTGAAAAGGCATACGAAGAAGGGGCGGTTGATTACAAAAAACCCATTTCCTGTCATCTGTATCCGGTTCGGATAAAAGAATACAAAAAATTTACAGCGGTTAATTACCATGCCTGGGACATTTGTTCCGATGCGTGTACTTTGGGCAAAGAACTGAAAGTAAATGTAGCTCATTTTCTCAAAGATGCACTTATTCGTAAGTTCGGGCAGGAATGGTATGACGAGCTGATGCAAATAGACAAAGAATACCAGCTAAGAAAAGAAAAAAGAAGATTTAGATTTTAGACTATGAATCACAATATCACGAGAGCAAGACAATCAACCGCTTCCATAGAGCGGCTATATATAACTATGCGACACTTGTTCCACCGCGGAACTTACCGGCCAACCGGGCACTCAGGAAAGATCATCCAGGATTTATTGCTACAGCTTGACCCTGAAATTTATGGGTCTATGGCCGATTTGGAAAAGGTAGAATTAGACGGTTTGATCTATGT
>CAZKOC010000563.1:0-1049 GCA_964554275.1 uncultured Weeksellaceae bacterium | reverse complement strand
AAGTATAAAAAATTGTAGTATAATTCAAAAACTATATGTTAATATAAATAAAAAAAACCGCTTCATGATTAATGAAGCGGTTTCAATGAGAATAATATGAAAATATTATTTTACTATAATTTTTGAAGTTTTAACTTCTTTGTTTGTAGTCGTCTTAACAATATAAACACCTGCTGGTAAAGTAGAAACATTTACTTGAACCAATGTTCCTTGAGGAGTCATTCTTAATACTTGTTGACCATTAGTGTTAAATACTGCAACTTCAGAAATATTTGATTTTGCAGATACGTTAAATACATCTTTCACAATTGTTGGATAAACAGAGATTGTTGATGCGTTTTGAACATCGCTAACTCCCATTGTTATATCACCATGCATAACCACAATATCATCTACATAATAAAAATTATTAGCTGTGTGGCTGTAAAAATCCATAGCCTCAATCGAAATATTGTCACCCGGATATGGAATCGGAGAACCATCACCCGTAACAACTTCAACCCCGTCTACAATAAATTTTATAGTTATTTCATCTAAATCTATCACATGCGTTACTGTAAACCAAACATCTTCCGGATACGTGAACGGATAATAGAACTCAGTACCTGTGATATAGCCCGTACCAGGAGTTACTTCCGGCACCGTTGTTGGGGTCGTTCCCAAATGAATCTGGTTACCCCAGTTTCCTGTAACACCCAAATTTGCTAAAGTATTCTGAAAATTATAATAAGCCGTTCTTCCAGAAGGGATGTAAACTTTAAATTGAAATGAGTGAACTCCACTAAACATCTGATCGAATACCAATAAGGCATCTTGATTCCCGCTATCTCCAATAAAACCGGATTTTGTTCCAGAACTAGCTTGATTTTCACTTATAATGATGTTCTCACTAGTTGCAGAAGAAGACAGGGACCAATTACTCCAATGTCCTCCATAATAAGGTCCTGTAGGATAACTTTCGAAATCATCTTGAATGATAATCTGCGCATTAAGAGACATCAGACCTCCCAATGCCAATAATAAAAAATAAATTTTCTTCATATTTTAAT
>CAZKOC010000562.1:0-1055 GCA_964554275.1 uncultured Weeksellaceae bacterium | reverse complement strand
CGTGGTGAAATTGGTAGACACGCCATCTTGAGGGGGTGGTTTCCTACGGATGTGCGGGTTCGAGTCCCGCCGTGTGCACAAATAAAAAGGCAGTCAGATGACTGCCTTTTCGTTTAGTTTTTATTATTGAGTTTACTGTGTCTCTTACTGTATCCAAAATAAATTATGAAACCTATCACTAACCAAATTCCTAATCGGATCCAGTTTTCCGCACCCAATCCGAAAATCATGGCACCACAAGCTATTATACCTAAAATAGGGACAAGTGGTACGAAAGGAGTTCTGAACTGGCGTGGCATATCAGGTTCTTTTTTACGAAGGATGATTACTGCCGCACACACAAGCATGAATGCAAACAAGGTTCCGATACTTGTCATATGTCCAACAACATTCCCCGGAACGAAACCTGCAAATAAGGCAACCAAAATTAAAATTGCAAGGTTTCCTTTGTAAGGTGTTTTGTATTTCGGGTGTATATCAGAAAACATTTTTGGCAACAATCCATCTCTGCTCATTGAATAAAATACACGGCTTTGACCCAGCAATAACACCAATATTACTGAAGAAAATCCCGCCAAAATTGCTATCGTAACTGATTTACTTAACCATTCATAGCCAGGCATGCCCTCTTGGATTGCAGCTACAACCGAAGCTTCTCCGCCCTTGGTCGGATCTCTGAAAAATTCCACCGGAACCAAACCTGTCAAAACATGTGCAAATAAAATATAAAGAACTGTACAGATAATTAATGAACCCAAAATACCCCGGGGCATGGTCTTTTTAGGGTTTTTGGTTTCTTGTGCTGCAGTACTTACGGCATCAAACCCGATGAATGCAAAGAAGACCGTTCCTGCTGCCCCTAAAATCCCCATGATGCCACCGAAATTATAGGTAATCCCATCGTGGTCTGTAAATTTTGTAGCTTCAGGAATGTAAGGCGTGTGGTTGTCGGCGCTAATGAACCCCCATCCTAATGCGATGATGATGACTACAATTGTGACTTTCACAATTACAATAATATTGTTTACAAATGATGATTCCTGTATTCCTCTTAT
>CAZKOC010000561.1:0-1062 GCA_964554275.1 uncultured Weeksellaceae bacterium | reverse complement strand
ATTAAATTCATACCCTGTTCTTACATTATAAAAGTACAACAGGAAGATAATGATTTTTTTCGAAATTTTTTCAATTGCGGATTAGGGTTTGTGAAATGCGCAAGGACAAATAAAAAAGACCGATTTATATCGGTCTTTTTTAGTATATTTATGCTTCTACAAGATTTTCTTCTACTTTTACCCGCCAACCATACGGATCTTTGCTGATACCCATTTGCAAATCAGTCAATTTCTTTTTGAGTAATTTACCATAACTTTCAGCTTCAGGTAAATCTTCCAGCTCCAAACGGTCGTTGGAATAACCCACAGCGACGTAATTGTTTACAACCACAGCAGTTCCTACACCAAAAACTTCTTTCAGTTGTCCGTTTTTGTGAGCAGCGTACATTTCTTCTACGGTTACTTTTCTCACTTCGACTTCGATTCCTTCATTTTTAGCAAGTTCAATCATACTTTTTCTAGTAACTCCGTCCAAAATTCTTTCAGAAGTCGGAGCAGTGATAAGCTTGTTATTGATCCTTACAAAAACATTCATAGTTCCTGCTTCTTCAATGAAAGTGTGGGTGGCATCATCTGTCCAGATTATTTGATCATAACCTTCTTCACGAGCCAGATGTGTCGGATAAAATGAACCTGCATAGTTTCCGGCTGCTTTTGCAAATCCGACTCCTCCGTTTGCAGCACGGCTGTACCGGTCGGCAACTTTTACAGAAAGGGGTTTGTTGTAGTAATTCGGAGCAACCGCCGTTAAAATTGCAAATAAATATTCGTTTGAAGATCTTGCCGTAATAGCTTCCTCTACGGCAAACATAACAGGCCTGAGATATAACGACATTCCATAAGTTGAGGGAACCCATTGTCTGTCCAAATCTACTAATGCTTTCAACCCGTCCATAAAGATATGTTCGGGGATTTGTGGCATATCTAAACGTTCTGCTGATTTATTAATTCTTTCGAAATTATTTTCCGGTCTGAAAAGATAAACTTCACCATTTTCTCCTTTATAAGCTTTCATTCCTTCAAAGATTCCTTGTCCGTAATGGCCAACTGAAATGGCAGGTG
>CAZKOC010000560.1:0-1067 GCA_964554275.1 uncultured Weeksellaceae bacterium | reverse complement strand
CTGAAATCGCAGCAACATCAGCAAAATTCAGATTGTCCCAAAGAGAAGAACTGTTTTTGTAGATTTGAGACTGCTTGCGCAACAAATCGTTACCCTTTTTCCCAATAGTAAGCAATTCAACTTCAATCCCTGAATTTTTTGCATCCGTCAAAAGCATACTTGCTTTTTTAATCACATTTGAATTAAATGCACCTGCCAATCCTCTGTTTGAAGTTATTACAATTAATAATAACTTTTTCACTTCTCTTTGAGCCGTTAATTCTCCACCTGCACTGCTGTCAAGCGTTGAACTAATGTTCTGGAGGATTTCCCGCAATTTATTTGCATAAGGACGAAGTTGTACGATTGCATCCTGCGCACGTTTCAATTTTGCAGCCGACACCATTTTCATAGCGCTTGTTATCTGCATGGTTGAACCTACCGATGTAATCCTGCTCCGTATTTCTTTTAAGTTTGCCATACTTTCTTTTTTGTATCAGGCATCAAGTATAAGGTATTAAAATTTTAATTAAAATTTCTTATGTCCTGCTACTTGTTTCCTGTATCTAAAGAATTAATTTCAAATTAATTTGCATATTGTGCTACACTGTCAGTGACAAGTGATTTCAATTGATCAACAATTGCATCATCATATTTTCCGTCACGTAATTGAGTTAACAGATCGGCATGTTTATTTCTTAAAATTGATAAGAAATTTTCCTGCCATTCTTTCACCTTCTTTACCGGAACATTTTTCAATAAACCGTTTGTTCCTGCATAAATGATAGCAACCTGCTCTTCAACCGGAATAGGTGAATTTACGTTTTGCTTTAAAATCTCTACGTTTCTTTCTCCTTTTCCAATCACACCCATTGTAGCGGCATCCAGGTCAGAACCGAATTTTGCGAAAGCTTCCAGTTCACGGTATTGAGCCTGATCAAGTTTAAGCGTACCGGAAACTTTTTTCATCGGTTTTGTCTGTGCATTACCACCCACGCGAGATACTGAAATACCTACGTTAATCGCCGGACGGATACCGGAGTTAAATAAATCTGATTCCAGGAAAATCTGCCCGTCTGTAATGGAAA
>CAZKOC010000559.1:0-1080 GCA_964554275.1 uncultured Weeksellaceae bacterium | reverse complement strand
ATTACATCCTTTCGGTAATCCTGTACTGCTTGTCCCACAACTTCCACAACTCATAGTCTACATTTTTTGCATCGTACAAAGATAGAAAATTTTGAACGGGGCCCAGGGAAATTTTTAACTGCCGAAGACTTCTGAAAATGAATAGGCGGAATCTAATTGAACACCTCTCTCAGTCTGCATTACTGTGGCTAATTCCCGGTAAGGATCATGTTCAAAGAAAAAGATAAATTCTTCATCTGCCGCTTTTTGCAGAAAATCTCCTTTTTCCTGAACGGTCAATAAGGGGCGGGTATCGTAGCCCATCACATAAATTAACGGAATATGCCCGGCAGTTGCAACCAGATCGGCAACAAACACAATAGTTTTTCCTTTGTATCTGATAATCGGAAGCATCTGTTTATCCGTATGCCCGTTTACAAAAAGAATGTCAAACCCCAAAGGAGAATTTGTAAGTAAATTTCCTTCAGAAGGAACATCTATGAAATTCAATTGTCCGGATGCCTGTAACGGTAAAATATTTTCAGATAAAAAAGAGGCTTTCTCTCTCGGATTGGGTTTGGTCGCCCATTCCCAATGATTGGGATTACTCCAGTATTTTGCATTTTTAAACGCGGGTTCGTAGCCGCTCCGGTCGGCATTCCACTGAACAGCCCCGCCGCAATGATCAAAATGCAGATGAGTCAGAAAAACATCGGTAATATCATCCTTCGTAAAGCCGTATTGTGCCAATGAAGTAACCAGATCGTAATCACTCCATAAATTGTAATACCCGAAAAATTTCTCGGACTGTTTATTACCGATTCCACAATCAATCAGGATTAACCTATCTTCGTTTTCAATCAGCAATGCCCGCATGGCGAGTTCTATTTTATTCTGGTTATCAGCCGGATTGGTTTTTTGCCAAATCCCTTTCGGAACCACGCCAAACATAGCGCCTCCGTCGAGTTTGAAATTTCCTGTTTCGATCGGATATAGTTTCATTGACTTTGTGAAAATTAGTTTTATTCTACAATATTACGAATTTAGAAACTCGAATTTCGAACTTCGATAAAATTAGAATTATCTTTGCCAAATGCAGAA
>CAZKOC010000558.1:0-1084 GCA_964554275.1 uncultured Weeksellaceae bacterium | reverse complement strand
ATTAATTCAGCTTCTTTATCTTTTTGTTGTTGTTCCGAAAGGTTTTTCCGATTTTTGATGTCCGGTATTTCGATACGTTGATAATTCCAGTGTTGCGGAAGTCGCTTTTCGTATTTCAGAATCAGCTCTTCCAGTGGTTTTTCATCGGTTTTACCTATGCAAATGGTGATAAGGTTCATTTTTTGCTACATCAACTTGAATACAAAATTATGGCTATTAAAGAAAAGTTTAAACATTTCTTACAGAATAATCCTGTAGTAAATCTTACCAAACGCTTCAAAATAAAAAGTCTGAACAATATTTCTTTCTATGAATTCGTCGGATTGATGGTTTCAGGCTTGTCCAAAGGAATATTTGGTTTGAGAATCGGTGCAGTTTCCTGGGCTCTTTTTTTCAGTATTTTTCCGTTTTTGCTTTTTCTTTTCAGCGTGCTGCCTTATGCTCCGATGTATGCTGAAATTGAGGAATTGCTGTTTTCCGAATTTTTACCAAGAATTCTTCCTGAACGAATTACCGCAGAAGTAGTTACTTATGTATCTGAAACGGCACGCGGGCAGGAAGAGCGCGGCGGAATCAATTGGATTTATATTTTGCTTACGATCTTTCTTTCGTCAAACGGAATTGCCGCAATTATAAACGGATTCAATAAATCTCACTATGGATATGCAAAACGCCGGAAGGGTGTAAACCACCGATTGGTTTCGATTGTATTGACTTTATTTTTCGTGGTATTTATAATTGTACAGTTGCTTCTGACTTATTATTCAAATTTTATCTGGCGATATATTGAAGAATCCAGAACGTTCGATGATATTTCTCCTATGATTTTTGTGCTGAATTTTGCCTCTGCCACTTTATTTTATTTCACTTCATTAGTAATGTTATATTACTATGGAACTAATATAAAACAACGATTCAGGACAGTTTTTCCGGGCGCGATTATGGCTACCCTGCTTTTCTTTGTTACCCTGATGGGATTCCGGTATTACATTAAAGAATTCAATAAATATGATATTCTTTATGGTTCAGTAGGATTGGTAATGATTATGATGTTGTTTATCTACATCAACGTCCTTCTCATCTT
>CAZKOC010000557.1:0-1085 GCA_964554275.1 uncultured Weeksellaceae bacterium | reverse complement strand
GCTAAACTTGTCAATATTATTTAATACAAAAAATTATGAGGAACTATTTATTTTATTTAGCATTTATACTCGCTTTGGCGCAGATGAATGCCCAAACAGTTATTTGGAGTGACGATTTTGAAGATGAGGATGTTTCAGACTGGGCAATCTACGATGAAGATGGAGATGGTTTTAACTGGGCAGATTATTTTGTGGTTCGGAATACCGCAGGAATTCCTGTGAGCCCGATTTCCCTTATTTCAAGATCCTGGCAAATTAACGCGTTAACACCTAATAATTGGATTGTTTCACCTGCTGTTGATTTGTCTTCAGCTTCAGGTGCAATTACACTTAAATGGAAAGTTCAGGCGGCAGCGGCAGCTTGGGATCAAGAGCATTATTCTGTTTATGTCGCTACAAACAGCAGCCTTACAAGCTTACAGGCATCAAGCGTTTCATTTAGTGAAACCTATGATGATCCGGTTAATGCGGGGTCACAGTATAGCAGAGAACTGGATTTAAGCAGTTTTGCGGGCCAGGTTGTATATGTAGCGTTCAGACACCATGATTGTACGGATAATGACTGGTTGTCCATTGATGATGTTTCTGTAGAAGCAGAATTTGTAGGTGGAGATCCGGGCAGTGAAAACTGCGATCTTGAAGCAGAACTCGCTGACCCTGATTTGGGAGGCCCCGTATGGGACAGACCTTATGCAGATGGCACAGGTTTATCTTTATCAGGACAAGGTGTTTCGTATCATATATATGGGCCGTTTACTGTGGATGGCAACGGGAATTACACTTTCTCAAGTATGCAGGATGGATGGGATGGAATGATATTTATTTACAAAGATTCATTTAATCCGAATGATCAATTGACCAACTATGTAGCAGGAAATGATGATAGTTGGGAGGGGGCAGATTCTCAAGTTACAGCATCACTTGTGACCGGAACAGAATATTTCCTTATTACGACAGCATATTCGTCGGATGAGTTTGGCTCTTTCAACAATACAATTACCGGCCCTGGTGATGTTACATGTGGAGAAAATGGTGGTGAACCAGGCGGGCCTTGCGACGAAAAGGTTATCATAGAATGTGGTGAA
>CAZKOC010000556.1:0-1085 GCA_964554275.1 uncultured Weeksellaceae bacterium | reverse complement strand
AAAACCATTAAAAAATTTTAATTATGAAAAAAGTATTTGTAAAAGGATTCGCTTTCGCTGCTGTTGTGGCTTTATCATTCACTAACATCTCTTGTGAGCAAAAACCAGAAGAAAACGTTGAAGCTGCTGCTGAAGACGCTGTAGAAGCTGCTGAAGCTGCTAACGAAGCTGCTGTTGATGCTAACGAAGCTGCTGTTGACGCTGCTGAAGCTGCTAACGAAGCTACTGATGCTGCTGCTGTTGCTCCAGCTGATGCTCCGGTTGAAACTCCAGCTACAGAAGAGCCTGCAAAATAATTTTTGCAAAATCCTTATAAAATTTGAGCCCCGGATTCGGGGCTTTTTTATTTTCTATCATTGAGAGAATTCTTATTTTTGATTCCCAATGAAAACAATCAGAAAAATAATTTCCGTACTCTGGAAATGCTGGTTTATATTCCTTCTCGCATTTTTTGTCCTTACCATAGGCGTTTTTTGGACTTATCCGTTTTCATTTTCACGCAAAACATTCCCGCTCGCCTATAAAGGAATCCGTTTATGGGCAATTTTAGTTTTTTATGGTTCCGGCTTCCGTCTGGACTTGGAAAGAAACTTAACACTAAATCCCGGTCGATCGTATATGTTTATTTCCAATCATACCTCTGTGTTAGATATTATGGTTATGGCGATTGTTCATAAAAACCATCCTATTGTTTTTGTCGGAAAAGAAGAGCTTGCAAAGATTCCTATATTCGGAACTATTTACAAGCGGATCTGCATTGTGGTAAATCGTTCGGATTCAAAAAGTAAAACCAGGGTTTTTAAATTGTCGAAAGAAAAAATAGAGTTTGGAAACAGTATTGTCATTTTTCCGGAAGGAGGCGTAGTGGATGACACAGAACCGATTTTGGAAAAATTCAAAGACGGGGCTTTTACCATTTCGATTGTAACTGATTTACCTGTTGCGGTTTATGCCATAAAAGGATTGAAGGAAATGTTTCCTTTTTCCTGGCTCAAGGGTTATCCGGGTACAGTACGGGTTAAATTATTGGACATAATCGAAACAAAAGAATTAAGTTTGAAAAATAAAGATGAATTGAAAGACAT
>CAZKOC010000555.1:0-1091 GCA_964554275.1 uncultured Weeksellaceae bacterium | reverse complement strand
GTGTCGGAAAGCAGGAGAATTTTTTTCACGATGATTTACTGTAGATTTGTTCCTGCAAATCTACGGAAATGGGAAAAATAATCATCGCTATTGGTGCAATCATTGTTATTATTGGCTTATTGATGCAATTCACCAATTTCAACTTTAACTGGTTCGGAAAGCTTCCGGGTGACATGCGCATTGAAAAACCGAACTTTTCATTTTATTTTCCGGTTACTTCTATGATTTTGATTTCGGTGGTAATTTCATTTATTTTGTGGATGATTCGTAAATTTATTCCATAAAAGAATTTGTAATTTTACAGGCTTAAAAATCAGGTTTGCGGTATTTTCTTGAATTTTCCTACAACGGCAAAAACTATTTCGGATGGCAAAGACAACCGAAACAAACCTCTGTACAGGAAGTTTTGGAAAAAGCACTCTCTACCTTGCTTCGCCAACCTATTGATATTATCGGGGCCGGACGCACCGATACCGGCGTTCATGCCAAACAGATGTTCGCGCATTTTGATTTTGAAGAAATTTTGCCTGATGATTTGGTCCACAGGTTGAATTCGTTTTTACCCAAAGATATTGTCATTCATAAAATTCATCGGGTTACAAATGATGCCCATGCACGATTTGATGCCACTGACAGAACTTATCATTATTTCGTTCAGATCGGGAAAAATCCGTTTAATTTTGATTCCGCGTGGCAAATTCATTATGAATTGGATTTGGACAAAATGAATGACGCCGCCCAGTTACTTTTAGGCAAACAGGATTTCAGCAGTTTCGCCAAATTGCATACCGATGTAAAAACCCATATCTGCAATGTGAAATTTGCTAATTGGAAACAAAACGGAAATGAATTAAAATTTACCATAACTGCTGACCGCTTTCTGAGAAATATGGTACGCTCTGTCGTAGGAACTCTGTCAGATGTAGGGAAAGGTAAAATCAATTTAGAAGAATTTAACAATATCATTGCCCAAAAAGACCGTAGCTTTGCAAGCGGTTCTGCCCCTGCCCACGGACTTTATTTGGCAGAAGTGGTCTATCCGAAAAGTGTATTTGTCAATGAGTGAATCCAAGTTTGATTATTCAGGATTA
>CAZKOC010000554.1:0-1093 GCA_964554275.1 uncultured Weeksellaceae bacterium | reverse complement strand
TTGAACCACGGCCAGGTCATTTCCCAATTCAGGTGAAATTTTTCAAAACTCATCCAAATCGCAGGCAGAAAAGCCAAGCCATAAAAATTACCGGCATTGAACTTCACCCAATGATAAAGCTGAAAAACAATACTCATCAGCAAAGCATTTGCCAGTACCGGAAACAAATAAGAAATCCATGAGTTTTGCAAATCTCCGTTCGAATTGTATTCTTGAGCATAATGCAGCCACCAGATTCCGATCGCGTTCCAGATGAGAAAAGACAGATAGGAAAGACCGAATATTTTTAAGCCTTTTCTTTTCAGGTTTGGAATCTGACTGATTTTATTTTCAGCAAACAATAAAGGCACAAAGCCAAAGAAAAGCAGGATGGGAAATCCTTGTGTCGGCCAGCTGAAGGCAAGTAGCAAGCCGGAAATTACAGCGTAAATTACATACTTAAACATAGGCACAAAGGTAACGGAATTAGACAAGTAAAATCTGAAATTGAATTTGAAAATGATATAATTCATAGGTATAGGAAAAGATTAATTTTTTTGAAAGCACAAAAATGTTATACCTTTGCAGCGAGGCAAGTCCTACACAACCAGCTCCTGTTCAATCCCCCAGGGTGGGAACACAGCAAGGGTATACGGTCGTAGCGGTGTGATGTAGTCAGCTTGCCTTTTTTATTTTTCAAGACTTTCCCTTTCTTTTCAAATTAAGCATCGCAACTCAATTATTTGTCGTAATTTTGCACCCATTGAATTCAATACTCAATGGAACCAAATTCACCCAAATACATTTTTGTTACCGGAGGCGTAACTTCATCACTCGGAAAAGGGATTGTAGCGTCATCTTTAGGAATGCTTTTGCAAGCCAGGGGTTACTCTGTTACTATCCAGAAGCTTGATCCTTATTTGAATGTCGACCCCGGAACCTTGAACCCTTATGAACACGGCGAATGTTATGTTACGGAGGATGGTGCGGAAACCGACCTGGATTTGGGGCACTACGAAAGATTTCTCAATCGTGCGACTTCGCAGGCAAACAATGTTACCACCGGCAGAATTTACCAAACCGTAATCGAAAAAGAACGCCGTGGAGATTATTT
>CAZKOC010000553.1:0-1097 GCA_964554275.1 uncultured Weeksellaceae bacterium | reverse complement strand
TTGATTCAGAAATTTAAATTCCTACCGAGAAAAAAAACATATCAATCCATCCATTTTCCTAAAAATCCCCAAGAGTTAAGACAAGCGGAATCCCGTTTGAAATTTGAAGAATTTTTCTTTTTGCAATTGGGATTATTAATCAAAAAAATAAACCATAAAAATAAATTCAAAAGCTACCAATTCACAACGGTCGGCAATTATTTCAATACTTTTTATGAAAATCATTTACCGTTTGAACTGACCAATGCACAAAAACGGGTCATCAAAGAAATCCGAGCCGATATGGGTAGAAGCTCACAAATGAACCGGCTTTTACAAGGTGATGTAGGCAGCGGAAAAACCATGGTAGCCTTACTTTCCATGTTGATTTCTGCGGATAATGGCTATCAATCCGCTTTGATGGCCCCTACTGAAATTTTAGCTCAGCAGCATTTCAATTCTATCAAAGAATACTTAGCTGAAATGAATGTGGAAGTCGCATTATTAACCGGCTCAACGAAAGGAAAGCAACGGAAAGAAATTTTGGAAAAATTAAATGCAGGAGAGTTAAAAATCCTGATTGGAACACATGCATTGCTCGAAGATAATGTAGTTTTCAATAATTTGGGATTGACAATCATAGACGAACAACATCGCTTTGGTGTAGCACAACGTGCCAAATTCTGGAAGAAAAATGATTTACCACCGCATATTTTGGTGATGACTGCAACACCAATTCCACGTACGCTCGCCATGAGCTTTTATGGCGATCTGGACATTTCTGTAATTGACGAAATGCCTGCAGGCCGTAAATCCATAAAAACCGTTCACAGAAAAGATACACACCGACTGGCGGTCTTTAAATTCCTTAAAGATGAAATTCAAAAAGGAAGACAAGTATATATTGTTTATCCATTGATTGAAGAATCGGAAAAATTGGATTATAAAGATTTGATGGATGGCTACGACAGCATCACCCGATCCTTTCCCCTCCCCGATTATGCGGTCAGCATCGTTCATGGAAAAATGAAACCTGCCGATAAAGAATATGAAATGCAACGTTTCGTAAAAGGTGAAACACAGATTTTAGTTGCCACAACCGTGATAGAGGTCGGGGT
>CAZKOC010000552.1:0-1099 GCA_964554275.1 uncultured Weeksellaceae bacterium | reverse complement strand
AATGTTTTCAAGTTATGGGTTTTGCGTTATGAGTAAAAAACGCAAAACTCTTAACATATAACTCAAAGGAGAAAAACAATATTTTAAAATTCCTTACTTTGAGTGCCGACTGAAAGATGCGTATTAGCGAAGTAAGGCGGGTTTCTCCAATACTTCCATTATCTTAAAAAAATACGTAAGTTCGCAGGTAACTCTACTTGATTAAGTATAATGGACTGTAAATACATTGTTTATTTATTTTTCTTTTGTATTACCTACTTTCCGCTTGCAGCTCAGGAAGATAAGACATCAGCATATTCCGCGGAACAGGAGCTTATTCAGCATATAGAAAAATCTTCGTCCAAAGAACGGATACTTGCTTTATGTCTTTATCAGGAATGGGCTGGGCATTATAACATACCTCCAAAAAAGCTCGATGACTTTTTTAAGGAGCTGGAACGCATAACCGCAACAGACAAAGAGTTTAAACGTTTTGTGGATTTTTATAAACGGCTTTCTCCTACGATGTTTATTCCGGAAAAAGACAGGGAAACAACCCATAAAAAAATGATAGCTCTCTACGAAAAAACAATAGATCATTATTTGTCTGTGAGAGATGACCGCTTTGCTGGTATGTGTCTTGTCCATTCGGGATTTGACCGGTTTATGCTTGGGGATTATGAAAATTCTATTGAGAATATGCTTCAGGGATACGAATTGCTGAAAAAGGCAGGATTTGAAGATAATCCCGTTTCCCCTAAATACCTGCACGATATGGCTTTGGTGTTTATCTTTTTCGGAGAATACGAAAAAGTGGTTGAGCTGATGGAGGTGTCTGCCAATATACCTCCCATCGACATAAACAGGGATATACAGCAGTTTAATAATCTCGGTGTGGCTTATCTGGCTTTGGGCAACAGGCAAAAAGCGGAAGAAGCCTTTCTGAAAGTCATCGAAAGGGCAAAAGCGCATAAGGTTAATATATGGATTGCGCTTGCTTTGTCAAAAATTGCCAGTATGCGTTTTGACGAAGGGAAATATGAAGAAGCTCTGGAGCTTTACGAAAAGGCATCCCCTTTAATAAAAAAAGAAGAATCTCCGAGGGAATATGCCGAAAATG
>CAZKOC010000551.1:0-1104 GCA_964554275.1 uncultured Weeksellaceae bacterium | reverse complement strand
TCAAATTAACACACATGAGAAAGTATTTATTTTTTACGCTATTCATCAGCGTCTTCTTTGGGAATATCTTAAAATCCCAAACTTCCTATACGATTTATAACGAAATCGTTTTCTATGACGGGTATGCCGGAACGGTTGACGAACCGGTTCCGGGGGGTGTTACACGTATTAACAACGCGACCTACACGACAAAACTATCCGATGGCCTGATCGGTAATTTGTCTTTAGGCGCATTGACAATGGATGTTACCATCGGTGCGCTTTGTGATAACTATGACCGTTTGGGGCATGTTTATCTTGCTTTTGTAGATAAAGGAGCAACGAGCTATATCCAAAGCGAAGTTGACCGGATCGAAATCGCACGTATCATCACACCTTTTATGAATAAAAACATCAACCCGACAGAAGTCCCTTATCATTTTACTTTGGACAATGTTTCTGAGATATTCAAAGACCAGGATCTTTTGAACGAATTTGACATCTGGGTAGAACTTGAAGTTTTCGGAGTTCCTTATGCCGCTCAGACTCAGGTAGCTGGCTGTGCCGGAAGAATTGATGTCTTTGAAGGAACTTTGGTATTCAATGTAGATGAAGGGACTGAAACTTATACCGATTCAAATTTCATTTTACCGCTTTCTTGCAGAGAGGATTTAAACAATTACAATGCAACCGACGTTCCCGGTGAAACCACTAAAATTATCAATTTTACATTAGGTCAACCGGTTGAGAATGCAGTATTGTACCTGATAACTTCGAATCATGGTGCAAATGCAGGAGGTGAGGAGTATGAAAGAAGATGGCATTATGTTTATTTGGATGATGAATTGATTCATAGCTATATACCCGGCGGGAAGTCCTGCGAACCTTATCGGCAATTCAATACACAAGGGAATGGGATTTACGGAGCTGCACCGAAAACAACACGACAATGGCTGGATTTTAACAACTGGTGTCCCGGAGATGTAATTCCCAGTCGTGAAGTCAATTTAGGAAATTTGACAGCGGGTAATCATACCATAAAATTAGATGTTCCTGATGCGGTTTTTGTTAATAACGAAGGTTACTTTCCGATTTCCATGTACATTCAGAACAGAAAAAGCGGAC
>CAZKOC010000550.1:0-1108 GCA_964554275.1 uncultured Weeksellaceae bacterium | reverse complement strand
TTGGTGATGTGGACAATGATGGTGATTTGGATTTATTGATTCTGAATTCTTATTCAGACATTCATTTTACCAATTCACTTTTTATGAATGACGGAAACGGAAATTTCATAAAAGATACTTCGAGCTCGCTTGCAAATCATGAAGGCTGGACTTACAGTGCTGCATTTGGCGATTATAATAATGACGGATGGCTCGATGTGATCCTCGCAAATAACCAAAATGAAAGCCAGACAAATTCGGTTTTTAAAAATACGGGAACCGGAAATAACTGGATTAAAATTAAATGTATCGGAACAAATTCTAATCGCTCTGCAATCGGTGCAATTGTGAAAGTAACCGCTTTAATCAATGGAAACCAGGTTACACAAACCCGTAAAGTGGAAGCTTCTTCAGGCTACGCGAGCCAAAACAGCCTGACGACTCATTTCGGGTTAGGAAATGCCGCTGAAATTCAGCAAGTACAAATAAAATGGCCCTCGGGATTAACGGAAAACTTCTCAGGATTAAGCATAAATACCACACATGACATAACAGAAGGATCAGGAAATATGGCTATAAATGAAGAAATGAATTCAACCTTCAGAATTTATCCGAATCCTTTCAATAGTATTCTTTTTATTGAAAAATTAGAGTCCGTAAATCAGGAGTATAAGATTATCATTACTAACGTCGAAGGAAAACATATACAGGAATTTCCTTTAGAAAAGGAAAATTTCAAAACTTCTATAAATCTATCAATACTTCCTGCCGGAATTTATTTTTACAACATTTTAAATAACGAAAAATCTGTTTTTTCCGGGAAAATGATAAAAAAATAAAGGCTCAATAAAGCCAAATGTCACGCAAAAATAAAACAATGGAACATGTTATGAAACTACAATTCTTAATCAGTTTATATATTTTTTCCCTGGCTTGTTTCGGGCAAGTAAGCCTAAAAAGCGCCATAAAGGATTTACCCATGCTTAAACAAGATGAGGCTGTCAAGATAATGATATTGGGAACATTTCATTTTGATTACAATGAAAACATAAGTGATGTAAAGGGAGAAAACAATTTCGACATTAATTCGCAAATAAGGCAGGAACAGCTCAATGAGGTAATTGAAAAA
>CAZKOC010000549.1:0-1110 GCA_964554275.1 uncultured Weeksellaceae bacterium | reverse complement strand
CATTTCCCTATTTCGGGCTGATTCCTATTGTGTATCCGCTTTTGGTTCTGGCAAACATTTTACTCATTCTGCTTCTGTTTTGGAGAAGAATTCCCTACGCTTTGCTATTTCTATTGCTTTCTGTGGGTTTGTATAAGCCTCTTTCAAAAACTTATCAGTATTTTGGAAAAGACGTTGTCTCAGAATCAAATTTCAAAATGATTACCTTCAATGCCCACTACCTGAAAAATGATGGTTTTGAATCATTTTTCAAAAAAGAAAATGCAGATTTAGTAATCTTACAGGAGGTTTACTGGAGAAATAAAAACTTTGAGCGGCTCAAAGATTCTGCATTTGCCGACTATTACCATGAAAAGCATTCCATCATTCAATTTTTCAGTAAATATCCAATCATAGAAACAAAAAAAATTCTTTCCGGAGAAAATAAAACGACAGCATGTGCTGCCTACATAGATATAGATACAGGAACAGATACCATCAGGATTATTAATGTTTACCTGGAATCCATGTTGATTGATAAAAGTTTGGTAAAAGATGCTTTAGATTCTGAAACTGCCGAAGAAAATTCAAAAAAAATCAAAAATAAATTAGCTAAAGGATTTTTGGAACACGAGAAACAAATAAAACAGATTATTCCCTACATTGCCAATTCTAAACATCCTGTGATTTTGGCCGGAGATCTGAATTCTGTTCCAAATTCATACGAATACCAACAAATCCTTTACTGGCTCAATGATGCTTACTATACTGTGGGCAAATCTTCCGGAACGACTTTTCATGAATTTAAATACCCCTTGAGGTTAGATTATATTTTTCATTCCTATGAAATTTTACCGGTAAAAGTAGAGGTGTTAAGGTCAAAAAAACTTTCAGACCATTATCCGGTTATCGGGCATTTCAGATTACCATAAAATTGTATATTTGAATCAAATCACCAACTAGAATGTCATTAAACGCATCATTTATTCAGGAAATTCAATCCAATTATCAATACAAAGGCGATAAAATTATTTTGGGGAAAGCAAAACTAAACGGAGATGTTTTGCCTGATGCTGAAATTTCCGTTGCCTTAAAAACAATGAACAGACACGGCCTGATTGCGGGAGCAAC
>CAZKOC010000548.1:0-1127 GCA_964554275.1 uncultured Weeksellaceae bacterium | reverse complement strand
CAAATAAATCAGTGTTAGATTGAATATAATGCCAGATAAACCTGTGTCGCTCTCTCGCTCCGAAACCAAGTGATAAAAAAAGGTTTCCATCTTTTATAAAAGTTCTATATTTTTTTTGATTAATAGGGCAAAAATATGTTTTTTTGAAATTTAAAGAACCAATGCTTTGAAAGTAATATAAAACATACCGTCTTAATTTTCTGAGAAAAAATCTCATATTTAGAGGTGTATATTTCTTGAAAATTAAGACGATATTCTTATTCATTTGTGCTATTTTATTCCCCTAAACCCATTGGAGAGAAGGCGGGAGCATAACTAATTACTAATTTAGGATGAAGATTACTGTTTGGATTTGTACTTGATGCAAAAATCAATCCTTTTGGAGGATTTGAAGAAGAGTTGGTCATTCTTAATTGAAAAGATGCCTTTAGCTGGCTACTTGGGCCAAAAGAATCTTTAATTAATTGTTTCACTTCTATATTTGGATAGTCTTGTGTATTTGAAGTTGGTGGCGGTAAAACAATTTCATTAATATTGGTGACGTTTGGTCTTGTATTCCAAGTGACAGTCGAGGCATTCCATCCTTCAGTGATTCTACTTATAGTAAATCCATTATCGGTACCTGAATGTAAATCAAAAGCTTCATAAGGATCGGTAGGATTATAGTATAAGGATAATTTAGCTGAACAAATTGAACTGCTGATATTAGAAGGTAATATAAATTGAATTAAAGAATATTTATTTCCATTAGTCCAGCTATACATAGTATTGCTTTCTGTATAATCAAAATTATTAGTTGGTCTTGAGTCCAATATTTGTGTATCATATGTTACAGTTGAACCTTGTAAGGTAATCGTTTGAGTACAATTATGTAAATGAGGCTCTTTAGTGAAATTATATAAAACAGACTCTTGAGCAAATAAAATAGTAGAAACAAAAAATAGTAGAATAGAAGAATGTAAGTTTTTCATAAATTTAAATTTTTGGTTTTTCAAATATAATCAATTAATTAAACAAAAAAAGGTCACAAACTGTGACCTTTATAATTTTAATACAATTTTAAAGTATTAAAGTAGATTATTTCAGGAAGTCATTAACTTCATCGGCATTCACTACTCTTTCTTCAA
>CAZKOC010000547.1:0-1137 GCA_964554275.1 uncultured Weeksellaceae bacterium | reverse complement strand
GTGACTCCGAGAGGATTCGAACCTCCGACCAATAGTTTAGGAAACTACTGCTCTGTCCTGCTGAGCTACGGAGCCAAAATAAAAAGGGCTACCCATGGACGGATAGCCTTTTAAAATTTTATGGATATAAAATCTTCAGCTTATTCTACCACAGGTTGAATAGAAACGTAAGACCTGTTATCTGCCTTTTTACGGAAAACCACAGTCCCGTCTATCAAAGCAAACAATGTATGGTCTTTTCCGATTCCTACATTGTCACCGGGATGGTGTTTTGTTCCTCTTTGGCGAACTAAAATATTTCCGGATTTTGCCGTTTGTCCACCGAAAATCTTAACACCCAATCTCTTGGAATGTGATTCACGACCATTCTTGGAACTACCGACTCCTTTCTTATGTGCCATTTCAGTTAAATTTTTTGTTTAATTAATCTTCTTTTTTCTTAGTAGCTTTTTTAGGCTCTTTAGCTGTTTCACTATCTGCCTTTTTCGCTTTCTTTACCTCAGCTTTAGTTTTTTCATCTTCAGCTTTGGTTTCTTTCTTAGCTGCTTTTGCTTTTCCTCCACCTATAGAAACAATTTCTATTTTGGTGAATTGCTGGCGGTGACCGTTTTTCTTCTTGTAACCTTTTCTTCTTTTCTTTTTGAAGACGATTACCTTGTCACCTTTTACGTGCTCTACGATTTTTGCTACAACGGAAACTCCGTCTATAACCGGGGCGCCAACTTGTACAGAACCGTTGTCGGTAAGTAATACACGGTCGAATGTTACTTCAACTCCTGCATCACCCTGTAAACGGTTTACGTACAAATGCTGGTCTTGCTCAACTTTGTATTGAAGCCCTGCTATTTCTACAATTGCATACATTAGTTATACTTTTTAATTAAAATTTCGGACGGCAAATGTAGTGATTTTAATTTAATTCACAACACAGACCTGTTTTTTTTCTTTATTAAACAAAATTAACTAATTCAATTATTTATAATGATTATAAATTAATGGATTTTACTTAAAACTGACAAATTCCACTTCGTTCGGCTTTGTGTACGATTTATAGTTTGTAAATTTACGCGCTGATTTTTAATTGAAAATGGACACATCTTTAGACTATATTCCAATCCTGATTTTATTTGTATTGGC
>CAZKOC010000546.1:0-1146 GCA_964554275.1 uncultured Weeksellaceae bacterium | reverse complement strand
ATGTTCACAACACAGTCAAATGTCTGTTTTTCTCCGTTTTTGGTATAACTGAAATTTTCTTTATTGACAGGGAATTTTTCACCGTCAATTTCCGCATACCAGCCTTCCTTCAAAATCCTGACCCTGATCCGGTTGTATTTTTCGGGGTTTAAACTTTCATAAACCAATTCGCAACTTTTCAGAGAAACCACATACTCATCAGAGTAACCACCTGCTACTACAGCTACATTTAACATAAATGATGAAAAATTTAATCAAATATAAGGTTAAATTAGAGAAAGCAAAAACAATAATTCTTATTATGTATTCCCTCTGAAAACTCTTATTTTTGATGATAAGAACAGAGATGACTTATCATAATTTTTCATTCTGAAATTCATTGCACCTGATTGAGACGAAAAAATTATGTAAGTTTGTACAGAATTTACCGCTAATGAAACCGATAGGTTCCATGCGGCCTTTGAAGAACAATAAAAACCAGCGTGTGAGATTCTTAAAAGCATTTACAAAATGGCAGTTTTGGTTGAGTATTTTACTCATGGTTGCCCTTGTTTATGGGTTGTATCATTTTACTTTTAGAGTGTGGTTGGATTCATATACCAATCATAATCAGGAAATCCCAATTCCGGATTTATCTAAAATGAAGATTCAGGATGCAATTAAAAATTTAGATGAGTTAGGATTGACTTATGAAATTGACAGTGTCAGATATGATTCTACCAAGGTGGCTTACGCTGTGCTTGATTTTTATCCTAAAGCCGGATTCAAAGTAAAAGAAGGTCGAAGGGTTTTTATAAAATCTAACCCGAAAACCTGGCGCCCCGTTCCATTGCCGGACATTATCGGCAAGTCAAAGCGATTGGCATTTACACAATTGAAAATTGCCGGACTTGTAGTGGGTGATACCATTTATGAGCCGGATATTGCCAAGGACGCAGTATTGAGGGTTTTATTTCAGGGAAAACAAATTTCAAAAGATACAGAATTGCCTCGTTTTTCTAAAGTTGATTTGGTTTTGGGTAAAGGTCTTGAATATGGTGTAAATACACCTAATCTAGTCGGCATGACACTGGAACAGGCAAAATCATCTATTCTTGCAAACCGCTTCGAAGTAGGAAGAATTGCTTTTCAGGGTGCTGTTACCGA
>CAZKOC010000545.1:0-1148 GCA_964554275.1 uncultured Weeksellaceae bacterium | reverse complement strand
ATTCAGGCCGCGGAAGAACCAACAAATCCTAATACAGGAGGAACACCTGTTATTTATATACTATCGGGTGCTGATTTTAGTATTTCCAATGTTCATATCCGTCATGGAGGAGGACTTTTAGGGGGAGGAATTGTGAGTTTTAGTGACTTGACACTCTCTTCGGTACTGATAAGCAAAAATTCAGCTATGCTTCAAGGCGGAGGTCTTAGCCTTATCGGTTCTGTTACAGCAACTCTTACCGATGTTACCTTCTTGGATAATAAGTGTATAGGAGGGACAGGTTTTGGAGGCGGAATGGCAACAAGTGGAGATGGAGAAAACAACTTCCCGACCACTATTCTTACTAATGTAAACTTCATAGGAAATAGTTCTAATCAAGGTGGTGGCTTGCAACTTTTTGAATCGACTCATACCCTCAAAAACGTAAAATTCATCAATAACGAATCAAGCGGAGTCGGGGGTGGATTGTCTATTTATGGAGCAACGATTGACCTTACAAACGTAATGTTTGCAGGAAATACAGCCCAAACTTGGGGAGGCGGAATCTTTGCATATGATGCCAATTCTACTTTAAGAAATGCTTCCTTAAGCGGAAACTCGGCAGCGACCGGAGGCGGAATTTCCAATATGGAACTTTCCCAAAATGTCGAATTAAATATGATTAACAGTATCGTGTGGGGCAATTCGGCTACCCAGGGTAAACAGTTTTATAACTGCGATGAGTGTGCAGTCGAGGGTTATAATAACTTATATAGCAATACCTCCGGAGATAATATATTTGGGGATGAATTTAATCTGGAAGATTCCTTGTTTGGAAACCCTCTTTTTTTAAATCCGGCCGATGGGAATCTTGGCTTGGCAGAAAACTCACCGGCTATTGATGCAGGATACTCTGGTACGGACTTATCTTACTTTCCGGGTGGACCCACTTTTCCAATTGATATAAATGGAAATCCCCGCGTTTATAACAACCGTATAGATATAGGTGCTTATGAGTACCAGGGTTTTGAAGATTGTGAAGCTCCGGGCTCTTTCTTGCTGGAAGAAGTGACCGAGTCAACCGCCACATTTTCTTGGAATTCTTCTCCAAGTGAAGTAACCGGTTATAATTGGTTTGTCATGAGTATTGGGGACTCTCCCGATATGGA
>CAZKOC010000544.1:0-1149 GCA_964554275.1 uncultured Weeksellaceae bacterium | reverse complement strand
ATCATCGGGATGCTTTTTATGAATATGCCTTATGCCAATTATATCATGTGGATATTATCCACTCCGATTGTTTTTGTATTCGGGAAACAGTTTTTTGTCGGTGCCTGGAAACAATTGAAACACCGTTCGTCCAATATGGATACACTTGTCGCAATGAGTACCGGGATTGCTTATCTGTTTAGTGTTTTCAATACATTGTTTCCCGAATTCTGGCACCAAAGAGGATTACATCCACACGTTTATTTTGAAACTGCGGGCGTGGTGATTGCTTTTATTCTGGTCGGAAAAGTGCTGGAAGAACGCGCTAAAGGAAATACTTCTTCGGCTATCAAAAAATTGATCGGGATGCAGCCCAAAACCGTGACAGTTGTCCACGAAGGCGGACATCAAATGGAAATGCCTATTGCTTCGATCAAAGCAGGGACAATCATTTTGGTAAAACCCGGAGAAAAAATTGCAGTGGATGGTGAACTGATTTCAGGGAATTCGTTTGTTGATGAAAGTATGATCTCTGGCGAACCTTTGCCGTTGGAAAAGAAATCAGGCGACAAGGTTTTTGCCGGAACGCTTAACCAAAAGGGAAGTTTCCAGTTCAAAGCAACCAAAGTCGGTGCTGATACTTTGCTCAGCCAAATCATAAAAATGGTTCAGGACGCCCAGGGAAGCAAAGCGCCCGTTCAGAAACTGGTAGATAAAATCGCTTCGATTTTCGTTCCTGTGGTTTTGATTATTTCGCTTATCACCTTAATTGTCTGGATTATTTTCGGTGGACAAAACGGTTTCACACAAGGATTATTAGCAATGGTAACAGTGCTGGTGATCGCTTGTCCCTGTGCACTGGGATTAGCGACACCGACCGCAATTATGGTTGGTGTTGGCAAAGGTGCTGAACAAGGGATTCTTATCAAAGATGCGGAAAGTTTAGAACTGGCTCAAAAACTTACGGCTGTTGTTCTCGACAAAACCGGAACAATTACTGAAGGGAAACCGATGGTGAATGGATTGAAATGGTTCACCCTTAAATCTGATAAGTTCAAACCGATTCTTTATTCCATTGAAAAGCAATCGGAACATCCGCTGGCTGATGCGATTGTGAATTATTTGGCTTCGACTCCGCTCAACCATCGTGATAATGAATTATTTTTAAGT
>CAZKOC010000543.1:0-1154 GCA_964554275.1 uncultured Weeksellaceae bacterium | reverse complement strand
TGGATATTGTTCTTTCAATGCTTTCATTTCTTCCAGAAACATCACACTTTCAGGGTTTTTATTGGAATAAAACAGGTAGAAATTTACCCATTCTTCAGTTTGCAAAGTATATTTGATGATACTCAGAATCGGTGTGATCCCGCTTCCCGCAGCAAATGCAAGCAAAGTTCTTTTTTCGTTGGGTTTTGTCGGGATCCCGAATCTCCCGTTGGGCGTAGAAACTTGCAGCGTATCTCCTATTTTCAATTCGGTTGTAAGAAAACGTGAAATATTTCCGTCTTCCATTGCTTTTACACCAATGCTCCACTCGTCATCCAAAGGGCTTGAACAAAGTGAATAGTCTCTTCTGAACCCGTTGATATCCAAAGTAATGTATTGACCGGAAACGAACTGAAATTCTTTTTTTAAATATCCGGGAACATCAAATGTTATCTGTACAGAGTCAGGGGTTAAATTTCTTACTGAAGCTACCTGCAACGAATGAAACGCCATTCAATTTTAATTTTGTGCAAAATTACGGATTCTCTGAGAGATTTAATAATAAGATGACAGATGTTGGATTTAACTCAATCAAATAGAGCTTTATTTTCTTGTAAGAACCGCTTTTTGGTAATTTCCAACCTTGTGGTTATAGACAAAGGGTGATTCTTCTGTTCCCAAACCGGTTTTGTTTTCAGATTTTGACTGGGTGGAATAGAATTCCACCATTATATTTTCTTCATTAAATTCATAGGAATTGATAATAAGTGAATTTTCTATGGAGAAAGAACCGATTAAACGGTTTCCCAGAAACAGCTGCGTAAGCTCTATTCCGTTTTTTTCATCAATCAGCCATTCATTTTTAGAAGCGTCTGTTTCATGCAATTCATATTTCCTGATATCTCCTTCGCCCACCAGATAACCTATTTCCCAAGCCCATGTTTTTTCATCAATGGGATTAATTTTTAACTGCATGGTAAGCGTCTGAACAGATTTTGAAGAATTTGCCGAATAAATGTTTAATTCACCCTCCCAGATTCCTTCCCAGGCTTGAGGGAAGTTTTGGGCAAAAATAATTGAACCGGCCAAAAAGAATATGAGATAAACGAGTGATTTCATCTGATAAAATTACAATAAAAACAAATCGGACACTGAGAATAATCTCAATGTCCGAT
>CAZKOC010000542.1:0-1157 GCA_964554275.1 uncultured Weeksellaceae bacterium | reverse complement strand
GGCATGGGGTGCCGGGGGTCGCAAGTTCGAATCTTGTCATCCCGACTTTTTCTATTCAAGCCTGTTTTAGTCATTAACTGTCATTTAATTTAATCTCTATGAAAGGTTCTTTGTTGATTTTCCTTGTTTTAAATGCAATTTATTCTTACAGCCAAAACATCGAAGAAATTAAAATTCCACAAGGCGTTGTTTATAATTATTGTGATAACGAAATTATTGAAAACACAAAAAAATTAATAGCCGAAAGTCTTAAGGATAGTAGTAATTATTTATTAATGCAGGATAAATTAATAGTTGGTCCTGTTTTATGGAGTAGATTTAAATTTAACGACAACCTCCAAAAAATTGAAAAAGGAAAAGTTGTACTTTATGTTGATGATTTACAGTTAGAAGGAAAAATGAGCCAAGAGTTAAATGATTCGAAAATCATTTGGAATGAACTCAGAAAGGAGATAAAAGGAAATTACATCTTAAGAAAGGCGAAAGAGGATGAATTAAAATATTATTGGTCAGTAATTTCTTTTGATATTGATGAACCCTTATTAATTTTAGAGACGGATGATCGGAAGTATATTTTAAATTTTTTGAAAAATGATTTAAAACTCTTTTGGTTAGACGAAGTTCCACAGAAAAAAGGAACTTATTACAATCCTATTGAAAATACTACCTATGAAACCTCCGGCGAATTTAAAACTTATCAAAATGGAGAAGAGATAAATTCAGTTTCAAAAGGACAAAAGGAAACCAAACTTGAGACCCTTATTTTGCTTAGCAGTGAAGAAGAGTTTGAAAAAAACAGCTCCCTTGAAGACTTAACTTCAATTATCAATAAGACCAATTTTATCTTTGAAGATTTATTTAAAAATTCAGACAAGTCGGGAAAAATAATGATCCAATTTGAACTGAAAAAAAAGAAAAATGAAATCCAATTTGCGGTCAGAGATGATTTGGATTTGGAAATAATGAAAGAGTTTGAGAAAAGAGTTAACAATGAAAAGTATCCCAATTCCAAAAAAGATCCTGTTAAACTTCAATTAATTTACAAAGTCAATTCTTACAATGATACCCAATAATTAGTCAGCCAAATTGTCATAAAAATTCGTTCGGATTTAATTTTGATATAACTTAGAAAAATTAAACTGAAAAATGGATTTTAA
>CAZKOC010000541.1:0-1157 GCA_964554275.1 uncultured Weeksellaceae bacterium | reverse complement strand
CCAAAAAGTGATTTGAATCTCCACATATTTAAGGTCTGTATTTCAATATAAGTGCTTTTAAAATTGCCCAGGTTTCCATATCCATGATGCCGTCATAACGTTCCGGCCTGAAATGGTACTGAAAAACCGTGATGACTTTTTTGGTTTGTTCGTCCCACATTCCCGTTTTCTGAATTTCGTAGCCATATTTTTCCAAATCTTGCTGCACCGAAAGTATAAATGTGTAGGAATCTACCTGATCATAAGGGAATTGTGAAAAATACATGGTTTTTTGATGTTCTTCATACCACGCTCCTATATTATACTTTTGGTATAACATTTTCCATGGAAATTTAGGTCCCGGGTCGTGTTTGCGTTGAGGTGCGATGTCTGAATGAGCCAATACATTTACAGGATCTATCTTATACCGCTCAATAATGTCTTTGGATAATTCCGCAATTTTTTTAATCTGAAATTCAGGAAAATCAAAGAAATAACGCGAAGCAACAGCCAAATCGGGATTACCCGTGACAGTAGCATCTGTCGTATAGCCTTTGTTTACGATCTCAATTCCGACAGAGGAAAAATTCAGGTTATTTACTCCTTTCCAAAAACTTGCCCCGGCATGCCAGGAACGCTTGGTTTCATCTACCAATGCATAAATAGTGTCGTTATTAATGTCACTTATCAAATAATGAGAGCTTACTTCATTGTTAGTCAAAACCCTAATAGATGGTTCATTGTCCATGGCAGTATAATGAAGAATCAGATATCTAATTCTTTCATCTTGTCCTTTTGCGGGATAATGTTTGGTTGAGACGGTATATTTGTCAAGCTTTGCAAAACGGGCATATTCATACTTTTCCGTAATCTTGTTTATCACAATCGTATCCCGGACAATTTCTTTGATCACTTTTGGGGGCTGAGAAGCACAAGAAGCAATCAAAAAACTCAAAATAACTACGAGAAAATGGATTTTATTGGTCATAAACGGAATTGAGATGTTACTGAAACAAAGTTAATTAAAAAGAAGTTAGGTAAAAGAAATAAAAAATACCAAATTTTACTTGCAAAAAAGAAAGTATAGGATTACTTTTGCATCCGCTTTCTTGATAAAAGATAGCAGGAGAGGTGCCGGAGTGGTAACGGAGCAGATTGCTAATCTGTCGACGGGTAAC
>CAZKOC010000540.1:0-1159 GCA_964554275.1 uncultured Weeksellaceae bacterium | reverse complement strand
CCATTACATTTACTTACAAAAAACCGCTTTAGAAAAGTTCTTTAAGCGGTTTTTTTAGGATCAAGCAGTTTCTTAAAATATTAATTCCGAAAAAGGAATTATTTCTTTTGGAGGTATATCATGATTTCTTAAATGCAATTGCATCCAGCGTGTATTGTGCCATTCTCCAAATTTAAATCCTGCCTTGTGAAACTTTCCCACATCGTAAAATCCAAAAGTTTCATGGAATTTTTCACTCGCCGGATTAGGGGAAGTTAAAATCGCATACACATTTATATAACCTTGTTTTTTCAGGATTTCAAACAACCTTTCATACAGAACTTTCGCAATTCCTCTGCCTTGAAATTCCTCCGATAAATAAACGCTTGATTCACAACACCATGAATAAGCGACACGTTCGCGGTGTTTGGAGGCATAGGCATACCCGGCTATTTTACCGTCACATTCCGCCACCAACCAGGGAAACTGTTGCGTATAATCATTGATTCTCTTTTTCCATTCGGAAAGCCCCGGAACAAAGTACTCAAAGGTGATATTGGTATTTTCTATGTATGGGCGGTAAATTTCCAGTACTTCTGCGGCGTCTGATATTTGAATGGGGCGAATGGTGATTTGTTTTTCCATATTCATAAAATCTATACACGCTTCCCTAATTCGATTACTTCCAGGTTTTCAATCTTTTCTGAATTGATTTCAAATCTCAACATGGTCCTTACCTGATGAAAACCATAGATTCCGCAGGCACCGGGATTCATGTGCAGTAAATTTAATTTTTTATCCGGCATGACTTTTAAAATGTGGGAATGCCCGCAAATGAATAATTTGGGCGGATGCGTATAAATTTCTTCTCTGATTGCCGAGCTATACTTCCCAGGATAACCGCCGATATGTGTCATCAAAACTTCTACTCCTTCCACCGTAAAACGGTTGTTCAAAGGAAATTCCTTTCGGATTTCCGCATTGTCAATATTTCCGTAAACGGCTCTTAATTTTGCGGCTTTTTGTAATTCATCGGTCACTTTCAAATCGCCAATGTCGCCTGCATGCCAAACCTCATCAGCTTTGGACGCATAATCCAAAATCCGGTCGTCCAAATAACTATGTGTGTCGGAAAGCAGGAGAATTTTTTTCACGATGATTTACTGTAGATTTGTTCCTG
>CAZKOC010000539.1:0-1170 GCA_964554275.1 uncultured Weeksellaceae bacterium | reverse complement strand
TGGTTTTCTCTTCACGAACCTCTTCCAGTTTATTTTCCAGATCCAAAATCTCTTGTGGAACTTTTATATTTTTAATGTGAACACGTGAACCTGCTTCGTCCATCGCATCAATTGCTTTGTCCGGCAAATACCTGTCCGTGATGTACCTGTTCGTTAAATTCACACATGCCTGAATTGCTTCATCCGTATAATTCACATTGTGGTGCGCTTCGTATTTATCTTTGATCTGATTCAGAATCTGAACCGTCTCTTCTGGAGAAGTCGGGTCAACCATCACGGTTTGAAAACGACGAACCAAGGCTCCGTCTTTTTCTATGTACTGACGGTATTCATCCAAAGTTGTGGCTCCAATACATTGCAGTTCACCACGCGCCAATGCGGGTTTGAACATATTTGAAGCATCAAGCGAGCCTGTGGCTCCTCCTGCTCCAACGATTGTATGCAACTCATCAATGAAAAGAATGATGTCGTCATTTTTTTCTAATTCATTCATGATGGCTTTCATCCTTTCTTCAAACTGGCCACGGTATTTGGTACCGGCTACCAGGCTTGCCAAATCCAAAGTCACAACACGCTTATTGTACAACACACGGGAAACTTTTCTCTGGATAATTCTCAAAGCCAGTCCTTCTGCGATGGCAGACTTACCGACACCCGGCTCGCCAATCAACAACGGATTGTTTTTCTTTCTTCTGCTCAGGATTTGTGAAACTCTTTCAATTTCTTTTTCGCGACCAACCACAGGATCTAATTTTCCTTCGATTGCAATCTGGGTCAAATCTCGTCCGAAATTATCTAAAACCGGTGTTTTGGTTTTAGCAGTCCCTTTTGGGGTTGACTTTTCAAACTCTCCTGCTTGTCCTCTGTCGTCTTCATCATCATAGCCGGAGCTTTCGGCTTTTGGAGATTCCGTTATATCATCTTCCTGATATTGAAATTTGAATTCTTCTTTTACAGAAACGTAATCAACATCCATTTTTTTCAACAGCTTCGTTACGGGATCATTTTCATTTCTGAGGATACACAATAATAAGTGAACTGTATTAACAGTTGCATTTTTGAAAAGTTTGGCTTCTAGAAAAGTTGTTTTTAGAGCTCGTTCAGCCTGTTTGGTCAATTGAAGGTTTTGTTTGGAATTGGAAAAGGTTTCTTTTGGCGGAGCTAAAAGTT
>CAZKOC010000538.1:0-1177 GCA_964554275.1 uncultured Weeksellaceae bacterium | reverse complement strand
CGAGGACTTTGAAAATATATGGAAATGGCGGGAAAATGCTGAATGAGAATCCCGGGGATTTCAGGTATGGAGCTTTACAGGAGAACGCTATACAATTTAACGGACAAGATGACGGAAGTTTTGACAATGGGGATTTTATCCTTTTTTATGGACAAGGGCCACATGATTGGAATAGAACAGCCGGTGTTACACTTGAAAATCTAAGCCATAGATTTAACATATATTCTGATGAAGCCTTCTATTTTATAACATTCGGAGGTCAAAACGGAAAAAGGGTTCAGAATGTTGATATTCCCGGGAACCCTGTCCAGACATTTAATCAATACCATGAGTATGTATTTTATGAAAAAGACTCTATCAATTTAAACCAGACGGGAAGACAGTGGGGTGGTGAAATGTTTAATCTGGAACCATCTCAGACTTTTGTTTTGAACGGAGCAGCATCTGCCTCCGGACAAGTACTTGCCAAATACAGGCTTATAGGTAAAGATGCCGGTAATACGACCTATCAAATAAATGTCAATGGAAGTCCGGCCGGAAATGGTGTATTTCCTCCGCATGCATCATTACAAAATTTCAATCCGGTTGATGGGCAGCAGGCAATAACAACCAGCGGACCCTCATTTACATTTAATATTAATATAGGTGATTCCTCAAATCCAAGTGCTTTGATTTTTTTGGATTACCTGGAAGTTAAATATCTTGCTAATCTAAGTTTTAATAACTCCCAGATGCAGTTCAGACGATTGGAAGATTTAAATGACGGAAGTGTATACGGATTTTCCCTTTCCGGTGCACCGAGAGTTTGGAACATATCGGATATTACCACAGCTATGAATGTTTCCGGTTCAGGTGGTTTATATAAATACCAATCCAACAGTCCTTATTTCCAAAATGAATTTATTGCATTCAATGAGTCAGCTGCGTTTACAGAAATAGAATTTGCGGGTTCGGTAGGCAATCAAAATATAAGAGCATTGACGGATGTGGATTATGCCATTGTTGTACATCCGGATTATTTGTCAGAGGCGGCCCGTCTTGCCAATTTCAGACAATTGAATGATGGTGTGAAAGTGGCTGTGGTCACGACTGAACAGGTTTACAACGAATTTTCATCAGGTGCTCAGGATATTTCCGCGATAAGAGATTTTTTCAAGCATTTACGTGATACGGGCAG
>CAZKOC010000537.1:0-1179 GCA_964554275.1 uncultured Weeksellaceae bacterium | reverse complement strand
TGACAGACCGTTTGGTAGGAGTGCAACGTGTAACCAAAGTGACCAAAGGTGGTCGTGCATTCGGATTTTCAGCTATCGTAGTGGTAGGCGATGGAAAGGGAGTTGTAGGTTACGGTTTAGGGAAATCTAAAGAGGTTGCCAGTGCTATTGCAAAAGCAGTAGAAGATGCTAAGAAGAATTTAGTAAGAATTCCATTAGACGGACATACAATCCCACATGAAAATGAAGCCCGTTATGGTGGAGCACAGGTCTTTTTAAGACCGGCTTCTCATGGTACCGGTTTGATTGCAGGTGGTGCGGTTCGTGCCGTATTGGAGTCAGTAGGAATTCATGACGTATTGTCAAAATCAAAAGGATCTTCTAACCCCCACAATGTGGTAAAAGCTACTTTCAAAGCATTATTGGATTTGAGAAGTGCAAGTGTAGTTGCACGCCAGAGAGGTATTTCGGTAGGTAAAGTGTTCAACGGTAAATAAGCGGCAAGATGAGTAAAGTAAGAGTAAAACAAGTACGTAGCGCAATCAATCGCGATAAATCTCAAAAAGCAACATTGATAGCTTTGGGATTGAAAAAGTTGAATCAAGTAGTAGAACATGAATCTACTCCTGCTATTGAAGGTATGATCAGAAAAATACAACATTTAGTAGAAGTACAAAAAGCTTAACAAAAATGAATTTAAGTAATTTAAAACCTGCAGCAGGTTCAGTAAAAAATAAATTCCGTAAAGGTAGAGGGGAAGGTAGTGGTAATGCCGGTACCTCAGGACGTGGACACAAAGGACAGAAATCACGTTCAGGTAACTCTAAAAAAATCGGATTCGAAGGAGGTCAGATGCCTTTGCAAAGACGTGTTCCAAAATTTGGTTTCAAAAATATAAACCGGGTTGAGTACAACGGGATTAACTTAGATGTGATCCAACAATTGGTTGACAACGAGAAAATTACCGATACGTTGACAAAAGAAATTTTGGTACAGCAAGGTTTGGCTCACAAAAATGACTTAATTAAAATTTTAGGTCGCGGTGAATTGAAAGCCAGCGTAACCATCACTGCTGACAAATATACCAAAACAGCTCAGGAAGCTATCGAAAAAGCAGGAGGGAAAGCCGAATTAGCAAACGCAAAGTAATTGAGTAATTAACACTGAGAATGAACACATGAAAGGGTTTATACAAACTAT
>CAZKOC010000536.1:0-1181 GCA_964554275.1 uncultured Weeksellaceae bacterium | reverse complement strand
ATATATAATATCTTTGTTGATAACCTATCAATATCTTTTGGTGGTTTTGTTACGAATAAATTTATCAATCTTCTAATTTTGAAAATACCAAATCACCCGACAGAAAAACCGTTAAAGTTTTGAAAACAAGTAGGTTCATTTCAGGTAAATGAATCAGGTATTTTCGACTCTTGATTTTTCTGATGAATTTTTGGTAAAAAGACTAAACATTAACTGGAAAAAACTCATTTTATGTCCATTTTTGATAAAAGAATTAATTATAAACCGTTTGAATATCCCGGTATATTTCAATTTACGGAAGCCATTAACAAATCATTTTGGGTGCATAGTGAAGTAGATTTCACTGCAGATACACAGGATTTTCATTCACATCTGACAGTAGCAGAACGTACGGCAATAAAAAACAGCTTATTGGCAATTGCACAAATCGAAGTAGCTGTAAAGACATTCTGGGGAGATATCTATCAGCATTTCCCGAAACCTGAATTTAATGGATTGGGGAGTACATTTGCCGAATGTGAATTCCGTCATTCTGAAGCATATTCCAGGCTGTTGGAAGTTTTGGGGTACAATGATGAATTTGAAAGTTTGTTAGAAGTTCCCGTAATCCGGGAAAGAATCGAATACCTTTCTACAGCTTTGAAAGATGCGCGTTCGCAGGACCGTAAGAAATATGTGGTTTCTTTGATTTTGTTCTCAATTTTGATTGAAAATGTTTCATTGTTTAGCCAGTTTGGAATTATCCTTTCTTTCACAAAATTCAAAGGGTACATGAAAAATGTAAGCAACATTATTGCCTGGACTTCGGTTGACGAACAAATTCATGCCAACGCAGGAATTTACATCGTAAATACAATTCGTGAGGAATTCCCTGATTTTTTTGATGAAGAAACATTGCAACACATTTATGAAACCGTAGAAAATTCAATTAATATTGAAAGCAGGATTTTAGATTGGATTTTTATTGAAGGAAATATCGAAACCGTAAATAAATCCGATTTACTGAATTTTATGAAATTCAGGGTAGATGACAGCATGAGAAAAATCGGATTGAAGCCAATTTATAATATTTCTCAAGAACTCTACAAGCCTATGGCATGGTTCGAAGAAGAAGTATTCGCCAACAGTTTGGATGATTTCTTTGCCAAACGCCCGACAGACTATACCAAACACGATAAACC
>CAZKOC010000535.1:0-1184 GCA_964554275.1 uncultured Weeksellaceae bacterium | reverse complement strand
CTTTTTGCCGACATCAAAAACAAGCATAACACAATGAACAGCAGTTCGGCTGAAGCTTTGTTCCAAAAATTGGCTCGTTATGCTGACGACTACAAAAAAGCCAAATGTTATTGGGTTCAGATTTTAGCGAAAGGAAGTTTCAACGAACATTGGAAAGGTGAAATCAATGGAAAAGAGTACAGCCATTCAAGAGTTTTTAAAATTTCGGGCGACCAATTTTATGCTTTACTTTCGGGACAAAATGACGCACTTTTTCAATTGTACAAAGCATTACCGAAAGCGATTAAAGATTATCTGAAATCTGCACAATCAGAACAAGATATAAAAGAAAATTCGGCCTTGGACGAAATTTCATCTGAAACCGAAAAATCAAAACGTACTATTCTCGACCAAATAACCTTTGAAAATTATAGTTATTATTTGGGATTTGACAAGCTGTAATATTCATTCAAAAACTTCACAATCGAATATCCTACTTCACGACCTAAATTGACAGGAACAGCATTTCCGATTTGCTTATATTGTTGAGCCAATGAACCTGCAAATTCCCAATCATCGGGAAAAGTTTGTATTCGGGCATATTCCCGAACGGTAAACGGTCGGGTTTCATCAGGGTGGCAACGTTCTGTTTGTTTTTGGGCAGGACTGCAAGTCAAAGTCAGACAAGGTTCATCCCAGCCAATTCTTCGGGCAATGCCTGTTTTTCCTCCGCCCAAATGGAAACTTCCGCCCATAAAAGACTTCTGAATTTCCAAAGGCAAGTCACGCCAATAACCTTTTTGTGGAACTAAATCCAAAACTTCTTTTTTGCTTTTCGGATATTTAGCACCAGCAGATTTTGGAACATTTGTATCAAACAATTCGCCTTTTTTCAAAGCATCTTTTAAATTGTAAATTTTCTTGTAAGGCTTTGGATATTCGTATTGTAAATCAATATCTTTTCTGACACCAACCAAAACCAAACGCTCACGTTTCTGTGGAACTTTATAATGAATGGCTTTCAAAACTTCGACAGGAACTACGTTGTAGCCAATTTCGTCTAAAATAGAAATCATTCCCTGCAAGGTTTTTCCGTTGTCGTGGCTCAACAAACCACGCACATTTTCGCCTATACAAATCGCTGGATTTACTTCTTTGACCACTCTTGCAAACTCATAAAAAAGCGTTCCACGAGCATCTGCCAA
>CAZKOC010000534.1:0-1189 GCA_964554275.1 uncultured Weeksellaceae bacterium | reverse complement strand
TAGTTTTGTGCTCTGTCACTGATTTTAAGCATTTCACTTAACTCTTCTCGGGTTAATTTCGATTTTTTATCAAGTGTTTCGAAGCGTTGCTTATCAGCGTCAGGGGTTGGTTGACCCATGAGGATTGTACTCAAAAAACAACTTATAATTATTATGAATAATTTTATTACAGAAAATCTCACCGTTTTTAATTTTCGATACATATAAACACCTTTGGTAAAATTAAAATAATGTTTTTGACTAAGATAAATTTTGATTAATTCAAGAGTCAAAAAAAGGTAGAAGTGGTAGAAATTTTTTCTAAAAGTAAAACTCTCAAATCGAATATCTATACTTATTCGATATATTTTTTTAACAAATATGTCTTTTATTTTCTAAAAGTCTACATTTTAAGATGATTTGACTGTGACTTCACAAAAGGAACACCCTCAATACTCAAAATTGATGAATTTTATCCACAATATGTCACCCTGAGCTAGTTGAATGTCTAAAACTTCATTCTCAATTTTGCATTGATGAACCTTCCGGTTAGACGATTCGGAACTCCATAAATTTGGGAAGTATTTACATCACGGACCCAGGTATTGCTAATTTCATTACGGATGTCGAAGATATTGAAGAGGTCAACACCTATTGATAATTCTTTGAATTTACCCCAGAAATTCCCATTCTTTTTTAAATCTCCCTGGTTGATAAACTCCTTCATAAACCCGATGTCAACGCGTTTGTAATCAGTTAAATAATTTTGGAATTCATAAGGGTCTGTGAAAGGAGGGGCACCATTTGGCAATCCTGATGCATAAACCAAATTCACATTTACTTTAAATGACGGCCACATCGGCATATAATCCTGGAAGAAAATGGAAGCTTTGAACCTCGGGTCGGTCGGCATCGGAATGTCACCGCGGCCGTCTATATTTTGGTAAGCCCTCGAGTATGATAAACTCAGCCATGAATCAACACCCGGAACAAATTCTCCGAACAGGCGCATATCAGCTCCATACGCATAACCTTCTGCATTGTTGTCAGCAGTATAGCGGATCCTTACATTATCTACAAAATAAGGATTGATGTCGTTGAATATTTTATAGTAAGCTTCGGTCGTTAATTTAAACGGACGGTTCATCCATTGGAATTCATAATCATGTCCGAGTATAAAGTGAATGGATTGTTGTGATTTTACATCATT
>CAZKOC010000533.1:0-1189 GCA_964554275.1 uncultured Weeksellaceae bacterium | reverse complement strand
GAATTATTTGGCTTCGACTCCGCTCAACCATCGTGATAATGAATTATTTTTAAGTGGAATTCAAATTGAAAATGAATCCGGAAAAGGAATTCGTGGAATTTTTGAAAATCAGCCATATTTCATCGGAAATCCTAAATTTATTCAGGAACATAAAATTCAATTCAATCCGGAAGTTCAGGATCACATAGATTCCGAATTGGAAAAAGCACAAACCGTAATTGTTTTTGCCAATGATAATTCAGTTCTTGCCGTTGTTTCGATTTCAGATTTGATTAAATCTTCTTCAAAAGAGGCTGTCAAAAAATTACATAATTTAGGGATTGAAGTTTATATGCAAACGGGTGATAATGAATCGACTGCAAAATCGGTAGCTAAAGAAGTCGGAATTGATCATTACCGTGCAGGCGTTTTGCCGGAAGACAAAGTGAATTTTATCAAAGAATTACAATCCCAAGGACAAATCGTAGCGATGGTTGGTGACGGAATCAACGACAGTGCTGCTTTGGCACAATCCAATGTAGGAATCGCAATGGGAAAAGGAAGTGACATCGCAATCGAATCTGCAAAAATGACTATCCTGTCAAATGATTTAATGAAAATAGCTGAGGCTATAAAACTGTCCAAACAAACGGTTTTCACTATCAAACAAAACCTGTTTTGGGCTTTTATTTACAACGTAATCGGAATTCCGGTTGCAGCAGGGATTTTATATCCTTTTAACGGTTTTTTACTGAATCCGATGCTTGCCGGAGCGGCAATGGCATTGAGCAGCGTAAGTGTAGTAACAAATAGTTTACGGTTGAAGTGGAGGAAGTAATTTTCATTTCCAACAAGACTATGCTGATATTCCCGAATTTTTTGTGATAAATTATATTTATTGAAAGAGAATTTATAAAACAAAAACAGCAGCAAGAAGACCCTACTACTGTCTTAAAAATTAATCTTGTATCTATTTATTACTGATATTCTTAATGCTGAATATAATCTACATTCATTTTCTCTGCTTCTTTCTTATAGTGCCCTGAGTCTAATTTTTCACGAATTGAATCAAATGCATTCAATGTGAAATCAATATCTTCATCGGTATGGGCAGCCGTTGGAATGATTCGGAAAATAATAGTTCCTTTTGGAATCACCGGATAAACTACAACCGACACAAACACACCATGGTTTTCACGAAGGTCTTTTG
>CAZKOC010000532.1:0-1195 GCA_964554275.1 uncultured Weeksellaceae bacterium | reverse complement strand
TTGTTTCGCTTTTTTTATCTTTGCAATGTTGACAAAATAACGGAAAAAAATACCCGATTGTTGTTAATGAAATTGTAAAATAAACTTAATAAAATGACTTCCAAAGAGATACGAAAAAAATTCCTTGAATTTTTCCAAAATAAACAACATGAGATAATTGCGTCCGCGCCGATTGTTTTGAAAGACGATCCTACTTTGATGTTTACCAATTCGGGAATGAATCAGTTCAAAGATTTCTTTTTGGGATACAAAAAGCCGACATCGTTACGAGTTGCCGATACCCAAAAATGTTTGCGTGTTTCAGGTAAGCACAATGATTTGGATGATGTGGGGAAAGATACGTATCACCACACTATGTTTGAAATGTTGGGCAACTGGTCATTTGGAGATTATTTCAAAAAAGAAGCTATTGACTGGGCATGGGAATTATTGACGGAAGTTTATAAAATTCCAAAAGAAAATCTCTACGTAACCGTTTTTGAAGGTGACGAAAAAGACGGAACGGCTCAAGATACGGAAGCGCTTGAGCTATGGAAAAAACACATTTCGGAAGACCGGATTTTATTCGGAAATAAAAAAGACAATTTTTGGGAAATGGGCGAAACGGGACCTTGCGGCCCTTGCTCCGAAATCCATGTGGACATCCGTCCGGCAGAGGAAAAAGCCAAAATTTTCGGAAAAGAACTGGTTAATAACGATCATCCGCAAGTGATTGAAATCTGGAACCTGGTCTTTATGCAATATTTGCGCAAAGCCGATAGTTCATTGGAAATATTGCCCGCAAAAAGTATCGATACTGGAATGGGATTCGAGCGTTTGGCAATGGTTTTACAAGGAAAAACTTCGAATTATGATACCGATGTTTTCCAGCCTTTGATCCTGGAATTAGAAAAGATTTCAGGCAAAAAATATGGAATTGAAACATCAACCGACATTGCTATCCGTGTGGTAGTTGACCATTTGCGAGCAGTTTCTTTTGCGATTGCCGATGGACAATTGCCATCCAACTCCGGAGCAGGTTATGTCATCAGAAGAATTTTGCGCCGGGCAATCAGTTACGGGTATCGTTTCCTAGATTTGAATGAACCGTTCATTTATAAATTAATTCCAATTCTGAAAAACCAAATGGCAGAGTTTTTCCCTGAATTAGAGAAGCAATCAAAATTAATAACCGAAGTTATAAAGGAAGAAGAAG
>CAZKOC010000531.1:0-1200 GCA_964554275.1 uncultured Weeksellaceae bacterium | reverse complement strand
CCATTGGAAGCAATGGAATTCCTTCGTAACCGGATCAAAGGAACCCGTTCAAATGAGGAGTTTTTGATTTCGATGAATAAATAAATATATAGAGTCACAATGCATTGCGGCTCTACAAAAATAAAAAGTCCCGTTCACTTCGAGTAACCTCTGTGAACGGGATTTTATTTTATATCAATCGGAATTAATTCCCTCCTTGCTGTTGTTGGATTAATTGTTGAATCTGCTCAGGTGTTAATTGCTGTTGCTGAGGTTGAGCCGGAGCTTCTTTCACTTCAAGCAATTCTAATTCAAATTCCAATGCCTCATTAGGACCAATTGCACCGCCAGGGCCTCCATTAATTCCATAAGCCAAATCAGCCGGGATATAGAATTTATATTTAGCTCCGGTTTTCATCAATTGGATACCTTCTTTCCATCCAAGAATCACATTAGACAACGGGAACTCTATAGGTTCTCCTTTTTTAGATTCCTCGAAAACTTCACCATTGATCAATTTACCTTTATAGTTTACTTTCACGATGCTGTTTTCAGTTGGCTGCTCTCCTGTTCCTTCTTTCACAACTTCATACAACAAACCGCTTTCAGTAGCTTTTACTTTGCTGTCTTTCTTTTTTTCTTCCAGGAATTTATTTCCTTTATCCAAGTTTTCAGTCATCATTCTGTCACGGTTATCCTGCATGTATTTTTGCATAAACAGTCCTATAGAATCTTTAGAAAATAATAAACTATCTTTTTTCAAGACATTCATAATTCCCGCGACAACGTATTTCTGATCTACCTTACCTTCTAATTTCTGGGTTTTGATGAAATTTTGAATTGATAACCCGATACTCTGCCCATGTGCATAAGAATCTCTGTCTTTGCTTCCGTTATTCAGGTAATCCCAGATTCCTTTTTCCAGCTCTGCATAATTCAAACTGTCTTTTTTAAGTGACTGTGAGTATTGCTCTACTTGTTCCCCGATGTTAAGTCCATAAGCATAGCCTGCTTTTTGGTCGTCATTTTCTAATTTATTTACTGAACTGCCACTTCCTCCTTTGTTACAAGAGATTATGACTGCAGCCAAAATTGCACTTACAATTATTTTTTTCATTTGTTTAAATTTTTTCTTTTTAAATTTTCGGCAAGTTTACGAAATATTTTCCGTCCTCAATCACTGGAATTAAAATCCAATCCAAATTCATTTTTCATTTTTAA
>CAZKOC010000530.1:0-1207 GCA_964554275.1 uncultured Weeksellaceae bacterium | reverse complement strand
TGGGAATAACCGAAGCGCAAACCAACGTAAATGCTTCTGAAAAATACATGAGAAAAGCTTTGGATTACGGATTAAGCTTTAAACATGACAGAGCAATGGCAAAATTAAGTTTAGCCGGAGCAGTTATGGCGAAAGGTCGTAAACAGGAAGCTGAAGTACTTTTGAAAGAAGCAAAAGTACTTGATAAGCAGGGAATGTTTACCGATCAAATCAAAATGATGCAGGAGCAGATGAAACGTGTAAACGTTGGCAAAAATCTGCAGAATCCTAATATGAGGAGGAGAGGAAAGTTTTTTTAAAGCTGCAAGCTTAGGCATTAAACACAAAAAGCTCGGACATAAGTCTGTGTGTTTCTTTATAGCTTACGACTTAGAGCCCATAACATAATTCAAATCGGAATCTCTACGATCAAAAGGAATTTATTTTTGACTTTGTGCTCTATTTTCTCCAATACTTTTGCTCCTTTGCGTTCAAAAAAAGAAAATCCGTTAGGGTCTAAAACAATGGTTGCTTTTTCTACATTATTCTGCTTCAGGAATTCTTTCAAATATTTAAACATAGCAGAACCGTAACCTCTTCTCATATACGGAGTATCAACCCAATATTGTGCAATACGGGTTACAGGCTGGATTTCTTCCAATGCAAAAAAACCAACGATATCATCTTCCAGAGTAGCTTTGATAACCGTATGTGAGTTCAAAAAATCTTCGGTAAGGGTAAGATTCTGATTCCAAAGTTCCATCGCTTCCTTAGAATAGCCCCAATGACGCTTAGACCGAACTGCAAGATCACTCAAATCCTGACAATCGGCAGCTACTGCCTTTTCAAAAATCATATCTTCCGGTGGTAACTTTGAGTAGTTCATTAAATATTATTTATCTGTATTCATACAAATTTATTCCAAATTTGATATTAAACAAATTGCTTTGTACTAATTCTTAAAATAAACGACAAACATTTATATTTACAGTCTGAATTTCAGGTTTGTTTGTCCTTCCGACAAAGAGGAATCTATAATTAAAAAGATTTCTCGTACCTCGAAATAACAAATGAGTTAAATCTATAACTATATGACAAAACAAGAAATCATAGATAATTTCGACCCTAACCAACCGGGGTTGGCAGATGCTTCTCTTTTTGGTTTGCCTTTTCCTGCCGAACAAAGTGAGATCATCATCGTTCCGGTTCCCTGGGAAGTAACCGTAAG
>CAZKOC010000529.1:0-1209 GCA_964554275.1 uncultured Weeksellaceae bacterium | reverse complement strand
GGAAAAGCTCCTTCAAAAGGAGTAAATCCGGACGAAGTGGTTGCAATTGGGGCTGCAATTCAAGGCGGTGTTTTGACAGGAGATGTGAAAGACGTATTGTTGCTGGATGTAACTCCTCTTTCATTAGGAATCGAAACTTTAGGTGGTGTTTTTACTAAATTAATTGAATCCAACACAACCATTCCAACTAAAAAATCAGAGACATTCTCTACGGCGGCAGACAATCAGCCGGCAGTGACTTTGAGAATCGGACAGGGAGAACGCTCTATGTTCAATGACAACAAGGAAATCGGAAGATTTGATTTGATTGACATCCCGCCCGCACCACGCGGAGTTCCGCAAATTGAGGTAACCTTTGATATCGATGCGAATGGGATTTTACACGTTTCTGCGAAAGATAAGGGAACAGGAAAAGAACAATCCATCAAAATTGAGGCTTCTTCAGGTTTGAGCGATGAAGATATCCAAAGAATGAAGCGTGAAGCGGAAGAAAATGCATCAAAAGACGCAGAGGCAAAAGAGAAAATCGAAAAGATAAATGCAGCTGATGCTTTAATTTTCCAAACTGAGAAACAATTGAAGGAATACGGAGATAAAATTCCTGCTGATAAAAAAGAACCGATTGAAACTGCTTTGACAGATTTGAAAACGGCTCATACTACACAGGAAATTTCCCAGATTGACCCTGCGGTTGAAAAGTTGAATGAAGCCTGGGCTGCAGCATCACAGGAATTGTATGCCGCAATGAATGAACAGCAAGCCGGTGCCAATCCAACAGATGATTCAGCAGATGCAACTTCTTCTAAAACCGATGATGAAGTGGAAGATGTAGATTTTGAAGAAGTGAAATAGTAGTTGATTTTTCATATAATTAGAAAACCTTGGCAATTCAGTTGTCAAGGTTTTTTTTATAAATTTACAAAACTCAATCTTCAAAAATATGAAAAAAACAATCTGTTTTATCTTGCTTGTTCTTTCGATTACAGCATATAGTCAATCAAAACTAACTACCAAAGATATTCTTAATAAAGAGTTGATTTATATGTTTGACGGCGGAAACATTCATCTAATAATTAGTTCTGATACTACTTTGTATTGGAGAAATGACAGTAAATCTACAGAAGCTCATGAGCAATCTAAAACCACACACATTGATGATCATACAATACTGACTGCCTGGTATGAATCTGATAAAACTTTTGTTACCTT
>CAZKOC010000528.1:0-1212 GCA_964554275.1 uncultured Weeksellaceae bacterium | reverse complement strand
TATTTAAAATAAATTGTATAAAAAAGTTCCTTACTATACAGAAAGGAACTTTGAAACATTTTTTATTTTAAACTTTAAACAAAAGGTAATTTCACAACTTCCGCCAAGATATTTTTATCTCGAATTTGAATACGTATTTGAGTACCAACTTTAGCAAAATCGGTAGCTACATATCCTAACCCGATTCCCTGTTTAAGAATTGGAGACTGAGTTCCGGAGGTTACAATACCCAAAGTATTCTCGTATTCATCTACAATTTTATAATCATGACGGGGAACTCCTTTTTCTATCATTTTGAACGCGATCAGTTTCTTTTTGACACCTTCCTCTTTTTGTACGGAAATAATTTCTTTCGCTATAAAATCGGTATCTAATTTGGTAATCCATCCCAATCCGGCCTCTAAAGGCGTGGTTTCATCATTGATATCGTTTCCGTAAAGGCAATAACCTTTTTCCAATCTTAGGGTGTCACGCGCCGCCAATCCGCAGGGTTCAATTCCAAAGGATTTTCCGGCTTCAAAAACTTTGTCCCATACGGTTTCCGCATCTTCATTATTGAAATAAATTTCAAATCCGCCCGAACCGGTGTAACCCGTAGCAGAAATAATTACATTATCAATTCCTGCAAATTTCCCGATTTCAAAGTGGTAAAAAGGAATTTCATCTAAATTTACATCAGTCAGAGACTGCGTCGCTTCTATGGATTTGGGTCCTTGTATTGCAAGCAATGACATTTCATCTGATTTGTTTTCCAGCGAAACATCCCATCTATTGTTTTGATTGATCCAGTTCCAGTCTTTTTCTATGTTTGAGGCATTTACGACAAGCATCCATTCGTCATCAGAAATTTTATAGATGATAAGGTCATCTACAATTCCTCCTTTTTCATTAGGCATACAAGTATATTGTGCCTGGCCAATAGCGACTTTGGTTACATCATTGGTAGCTATATGCTGTAACAACTTTTCAACCTCTGCTCCTTTGGCAAAAAACTGCCCCATATGGCTTACATCAAAAACACCCACTCCTTCACGGACTACCATATGTTCCTGATTAACTCCCGAATATTGCACAGGCATTTCATAACCTGCAAATGGTACCATCTTCGCGCCTAAATTTTTATGAATCTGGTTGAGTGCTGTTGTTTTCATTTCTATTCTGTCTGTTTGTTATATTGTTGGGCAAATGTATTAAATAAAGATGATTCTAAAC
>CAZKOC010000527.1:0-1230 GCA_964554275.1 uncultured Weeksellaceae bacterium | reverse complement strand
TCTACTTTTGTCTTCAAATGTTAAATAATGTAGAAAGTATCTTCTATAGGCAATGGATTTTTATTGTTATCTGAGCAAATATATAAATTAATCTTAAAAAAGATGATTTTTTTCATAAAAAAAAAGCTGCTCATAAATAAGCAACTCTTTTTATATAATAAGATTTATGATTTATAAAGAAGCAGAATGAATTAATAAATCTGTTAATTTATTAGAGTAACCGGTTTCGTTATCATACCAGGAAACCAGTTTTACAAAATTAGGTGACAACATAATTCCTGCGTCTTTGTCGAAGATAGAAGTTCTCTTGTCTCCGATAAAATCCTGGGAAACAACCAAGTCTTCCGTGTAACCCAAAATTCCTTTCAATTCTCCTTCAGAAGCGGCTTTCATCGCTGCCGAGATCTCATCGTAAGTAGTTGCTTTTTCTAATCTGACGGTTAAATCAACTACCGAAACATCTGCGGTCGGAACACGGAATGACATACCTGTTAATTTTCCGTTTAATGAAGGTATTACTTTCCCTACGGCTTTTGCCGCACCCGTAGAAGACGGAATAATGTTCAATAAAGCCGAGCGTCCGCCTCTCCAATCTTTCATGGAAGGTCCGTCCACTGTTCTTTGTGTAGCGGTTGTAGCGTGTACGGTTGTCATTAGACCTTCAACAATCCCGAAATTATCATGAACTACTTTAGCCAATGGAGCCAAACAGTTTGTAGTACAGGAAGCGTTTGAAAAAATTTGTATATCATCGGTTAATTCTTTGTGATTAACGCCCATTACAAACATTGGGGTATCATCTTTAGAAGGAGCAGAAAGAACTACTTTTTTAGCGCCGGCATTGATGTGAGCCTGTGCCGTATCTTGTGAGAGGAACAAACCTGTAGATTCTACAATGTATTCCGCTCCAACTTCATTCCATTTCAAATTGTTCGGATCTCTTTCGGAAGTAATCCTGATTGTCTTTCCGTTTACCACAAGATTATCTCCTTCTATTTTAACCTCTCCATTAAATCTCCCATGTACAGAATCGTATTTCATCATATAAGCCATATATTCGGCATTGATGAGGTCATTGATCCCTACGATTTCTATGTTATCTCTTTCAAGCATAGCGTTGAATACAAGACTACCAATGCGTCCGAAACCGTTAATTCCTACTTTGATTGTTGACATTTTTGTTTGTTTTTAAGGTTATTAAATAGCTAATATATTAGCGACTTTTATGAG
>CAZKOC010000526.1:0-1231 GCA_964554275.1 uncultured Weeksellaceae bacterium | reverse complement strand
TAATGTTGTTATGTCATTCTGTCATTCATTTTCTGACAAAAGTTTGGAAATACTTCGTTGGCACAATCATTGACTTTAGAAGGGAAATTAATCTTTAAATAAAAAATTAAATTAAAATAGAAAATGAGTAAAATAATTGGAATTGACTTAGGTACTACAAACTCCTGTGTGGCAGTAATGGAAGGAAGTGACCCTACCGTAATCCCAAACGCAGAAGGTAAAAGAACTACCCCCTCAATCGTTGCTTTTGTGGAAGGTGGCGAAAGAAAAGTAGGTGATGCCGCGAAAAGACAGGCAGTTACCAATCCACATAAAACAATTTATTCAATTAAACGGTTTATGGGAACCAAGTTTTCTGAAGATGCAAAAGAAATAGAAAACGTTCCTTATAAAGTTGTAAAAGGTGATAATGACACGCCGCGGGTAGAAATTGACGAAAGAACCTATACGTCGCAGGAAATATCTGCAATGATTCTTCAGAAAATGAAGAAAACGGCAGAGGACTATCTCGGACAGGAAGTTACACGAGCTGTTATTACCGTTCCGGCTTACTTTAACGATGCGCAGCGTCAGGCAACCAAAGAAGCAGGTGAAATTGCGGGGTTGAAGGTGGAGCGTATTATCAATGAACCAACAGCCGCTGCATTGGCGTATGGTTTGGACAAAGCCGCCGGTGACCAAAAAATAGCGGTTTATGACTTAGGTGGAGGAACATTTGATATTTCCATTTTGGAATTGGGTGATGGCGTATTTGAAGTACTTTCAACCAACGGTGATACACACCTCGGTGGTGATGACTTTGACAATGTAATCATTAATTGGCTGGCAAATGAATTCAAAAGCGAAGAAAATGTTGACCTGAAAAAAGATGCAATGGCACTTCAGCGTTTGAAAGAAGCATCTGAAAAAGCAAAAATAGAATTGTCTTCTTCTTCCCAGACCGAAATCAACTTGCCTTATATCACAGCTAATGAAACCGGACCTAAACACCTGGTTAAAACTTTGACCCGTGCAAAATTCGAACAATTAAGCGATGATTTGGTTCGCCGTTCTATGGAGCCTTGTAAAAAAGCATTAAGCGATGCAGGGTTAAAAGCTTCTGATATTGATGAAGTAATTTTGGTTGGAGGTTCTACGCGTATCCCGAAAATTCAGGAAGAAGTAGAAAAATTCTTCGGAAAAGCTCCTTCAAAAGGAGTAAATCCGGACGAAGTGGTTGCAATTGGGGCTG
>CAZKOC010000525.1:0-1247 GCA_964554275.1 uncultured Weeksellaceae bacterium | reverse complement strand
TTTATGATTTCAAAAGAATTTCAATCAACGACATCAAATTACATTTAGAAAACATTGCCCGACAGGAAAAAACAGAGTATGAGGAAGATGCTTTGCATCTGATTGCTCAAAAAGCCGATGGTGCTTTGCGTGACGCACTTTCCATATTTGACCGCATGGTAACTTTTACTTCAGGGAAGCTGACTTTGGAAAAAGTAGCGGAAAACCTGAATGTACTGGATTATGAATATTATTTCAGAATTACAGATGCCGCATTGAAAAATGAAATTCCGAATCTTATGCTGCAGTTCAATGATATTTTGAACAAGGGATTTGACGCACATTTGTTTATCAGTGGTTTAGGAGGCCATTTCCGGGATTTGCTGGTTGCGAAAATTCCACAAACAATAGATTTGCTGGAGGTTGGAGAAAATACAAAAGTGAAATACCTTGATCAGGCCCAAAGATGTGATTCTCAATTTCTCATCAATGCTATTGAAATTTGCAATACGGCAGATATCAATTATAAAACCAGTAAGAATTCAAGATTGACCGTTGAAATTGCATTGATGCAATTGGGTTCATTAACTGCTGAAAATTCAATTGATAAAAAAAAAAGTTTAGGATAATTCCACCCCAGGGTAGAGGAACAAAGGCTCCTGAAATTAATTCGCCCAAAGAAAAAATTGATTTAAAAAATGAACAGTCAGTTTCTGTTTATCAAGAAGCTATTCCTAATAATGAACCTGCCGTTCCTGAGGTCAAACGTGTCGATAAGCCTATTGCAACCAAAAAGGACACACCGGTTTCATTTAATTTAAAAAAGATTTTTGAAAAGGTTGAAGAAGAAAAACCGATTGTGGAAAATCGGAAAGATTTGCCTTCTGAAACTTTTACCGAACAAGATGTTCGTAAAGCATGGGACGAATTTGTTGCAAGTTTAAAAGCGCAAAATAAAATTCCGGCTTATAATGCCCTTCATACTGCAAAGGTTGTACTAAAAGATGCTGTTTGTGTTTCATTTGAATTTTCATCTCTGTCTTTATCTTCAGAATTTGATTTACAGAAAGATACCCTGATGCTGGTAATGCGTGAAAAGCTGCGTAATCATTCCATCGAATTCGAAGTGAAAATTCATTCAGAGCCTACACAAAATTATGTAAAATCAAAAGCGGAGATCTTTCAGGAAATGGCGAAAAAAAATCCGATTTTATTAAAAATGAAAAATGAATTTGGATTGGATTTTAATTCCAGTGATTGAGGACGGA
>CAZKOC010000524.1:0-1253 GCA_964554275.1 uncultured Weeksellaceae bacterium | reverse complement strand
GCTACATTCGGGTTTCCCGAATCGGTCACCTTTTCCACAGGAAACTTCATGCTTTCAGGTGAAAGGAATTGTCCTTTTTTGAGTGTAACATGCTTTCCTGTTCTGGCTGCTGCAACAACCAAATCGGTTTGCCTAACCAAAAAAGCAGGGATTTGCAAAACATCTACATATTCGGCGGCCATTTGTGCGTGAAAAGGTTCGTGAATATCCGTGGTTGTCGGAACATCAAACTCCTCTCCTATCTTCCGGATGATTTTCAATGCTTTTTCGTCTCCGATTCCGGTAAAAGAATCAATTCTCGAACGATTTGCCTTTTTAAACGAACCTTTGAAAATGTACGGAATGTTCAATTCATCGGTGATTTTGATAATTTTTTCTACAATTCGTCTTGGCGTATCTTCGTTTTCGATGGCGCATGGACCCGCTATAAGAAAGAAATTAGGCGAGTCTTGGTGTTTTGTTTTGGGTAAGTTCCGAATCATGGTGTAAATTTACAAAAAATGGTTGGATGTTGGATGATGGATGTTTGAACGAAAAATAACTCAAATTCTAGAATAACTTGTAATTTCGTAGCCGATTTATTATTGTTGTGAACAATTCCATCTTATATAAAATTACCTATTTCCCAGAAGAGGAAATCCGGGGAATTGAACTGCCTGAAAAATTCACTTTTCCATTTTATTATGAACCGCATCCTTTAACAGAAATCGCCGCCAGGGAATTACAAAATTATCTGGAGAACGAATTTAATTCAGATCATAATTTCGGATTGAATGAAAGGCAAAGAAGTTTGGTCATAGGGAAAATGTTTGGTGTTTTGGTGGTTCAGGACAAAGATGGGAGATTGGGTTATTTATCTGCTTTTTCCGGAAAATTAGCCGGAACCAATGCACACGAAAAATTCGTTCCTCCGGTTTTTGATATGCTGGCTGAAAACAGTTTTTTCAAAAAAGAAGAAAAAATCCTGAATCAATTCAACCGGAAAATTGAAAGCTTAGAAAAAGACGAGGAATTTATTCAATTAAAATCGGATTTTGAAAAATATTCGAAAGAATCGGCTGATGAAATTTTTTCGTTCAAAAACTGGATGAAGCAAAACAAAGCCAAACGGAAAAGAATTCGTGAAGCAAATGAAACTCCAATTTCGGAAGCTGAGTTGGTGAAACAAAGCAATCTTGATCAATTCAAATTCAGAATATTGAAAGAAAGCTGGAAAGATGTTCTGGATAAAATGAGCCGACAAATAAATCATT
>CAZKOC010000523.1:0-1255 GCA_964554275.1 uncultured Weeksellaceae bacterium | reverse complement strand
ATTTCAGCAATTTCTTTGAGTAAATAGATTCTTGGGAACTTCATTTATTAAGAATTTAAAGCAAATATATTCTTTTTTGGAATGATATAAATCGAATAAAAGTTTAGGATTATTTTATACCCAGATAATTAATTCACAAATTAAAAATCTTTAAATTTGAATCATTATTAACCTTTAAAAAATTCAATTTATGAACTTAAACTTAAACGTATTATCACTTGCGGTTGTCTTTTCTTTTTTAATCGTTTCCTGTAAATGTGAAAAAAGCAATTCAAACACAAACATTATTGCTACGGAAATAGAAACTTCTGATTCTTTAGATATGAATTCGGAAACAGAAATTTCCAGATTGGACACCGATGGAAATTACATTTATGAATTAGGCAATTTATTTGATTTGAGCCTCCCTAATGGAACTAAATTAAATGTAGGCGAAAACAGCTCCGAAAATAAATTATTCAAACAGTTAAGTGATGCCGGTTTTACCGTAGGCAACGACAAAACCCAAGGCTGGATTACGCTCGACCGTGTTTACTTCGCATCAGGAAAAGCAGATTTGACAGGAAGCTCTGATGACCAAATTAAAAATATAGTAGAAATATTAAAAGCATTTCCTACGGCAAGTGTAAAAGTAGGCGGTTACACAGATAACACCGGAAGCACTGAGACAAACCTGAGAGTTTCAGGAGAAAGATCCAAAACCGTTACCGACAAAATCATTGCCGGTGGTGTGGATGCTTCAAGGATTGAAAATGAAGGCTACGGCGCACAGCATTTTGTTTGTGCGGCAAATGATACTGACGAGTGTAAGGCACAAAACAGAAGGGTTGATATAAGGGTTACTAAGAAGTAAAACTACTTAGATCACACAAACAAAAAAGGCTCAAAGAAAAATTCTCTGAACCTTTTAACTTATGTTTTAATGAATTTAAAATTTATACGCACCTCCGATACCAATTGTCATTAGATTGGAATAATTTATAAAATCATCATCAGTAATTATATCATCAACATCCACCTCCGATGAAATTGCTTTTATAAAAACAAAAGCTTGAAAGGTTTCATTCTGCCAGCCGCCTTTTGGCTGAAAAAAAAGACCTCCTGTATATTTATTAGTCAGGCTAAATGCATATCCTAAATCTACTCCGGCAAAAAATTGATCTAAAAAATCATACTGTGCACTCACGGCAATAGGAAGCAAAGTTAAATTTTTCTTTTTCTCTATAGAATGAGGAATACTTTTTCCACTAAAAAT
>CAZKOC010000522.1:0-1257 GCA_964554275.1 uncultured Weeksellaceae bacterium | reverse complement strand
CATTGGTCAGTCCGTTTAAGCTGATGTCCGTCAGCAAGGAATTGAAGGATATATCAACTCTATTCAGTCCCTGCAATCCGCTCAACCCGTTAGTATTTGTTAATGAGGTACTCGAAATATCAAGTTGTCCTGTGATGGTTTTGATATTGCTCAAGCCGTCAAGGTTGGTAATGTCATTTCCCGAAATGGTTACATTGTTCAGAGTAATATCGGTACAATGGGCATACATCGTCCCGAAATCGTTAATAGCCTGTTGGGAGAAAAAATTAAAACCTCCCGTAGGGCAAGGCAAACAGTGATACGTTACTGCCTGCTCATCTAAACAAAAATCTGCATTTCCGCTTATGGTCCTTGTATTGGTTTCATCTGACAAATACGTACAGAAATTAGGTAAATTACAAACCGAAAGGCTTGGGTTATCCACAATATACAAACCCCAAGTGCCTCCGATAGTTTCAGGGTCAATGTTTGCCAAGCCCGAAATATCAGTTAATGACGGGTTATTCATAATATAAAGCTGTCCTCCGATATCTGTTACATTACTTAACCCGTCAAGATTGGTAATGTCATTTCCCGAAATAGTTACATTTCCCAAGACAATATCGGTACAATGGGCATACATTGCTCCAAAATCATCAATTTCTGCCTGATTATTGAAAGTAAAATCTCCCGAAGGGCAAGGCAAACAGTGATACGTTACTGCCTGTTCATCTAAACAAAAACCTGCATTTCCGCTTATGGTTCTTGTATTGGCTTCGTCTGACAAATACGTACAGAAATTAGGTAAATTACAAACCGAAAGGCTTGGGTTATCCACAATATACAAACCCCAAGTGCCTCCGATAGTTTCAGGGTCAATGTTTGCCAAGCCCGAAATATCAGTTAATGACGGGTTATTCATAATATAAAGCTGTCCTCCGATATCTGTTACATTACTTAACCCGTCAAGATTGGTAATGTCATTTCCCGAAATAGTTACATTTCCCAAGACAATATCGGTACAATGGGCATACATTGCTCCAAAATCATCAATTTCTGCCTGATTATTGAAAGTAAAATCTCCCGAAGGGCAAGGCAAACAGTGATACGTTACTGCCTGTTCATCTAAACAAAAACCTGCATTTCCGCTTATGGTTCTGGAGTTGTTTACATCAGACAGATAAGCACAGAAATTAGGCAGGTTGCAGACGGAAAGTTGTGGATTATTTGTAATATTTAATCCGGTTATAGTTGTAAATTCAATATTTGCCAAGCCTG
>CAZKOC010000521.1:0-1262 GCA_964554275.1 uncultured Weeksellaceae bacterium | reverse complement strand
GCGCCTGGTTTGGGACCAGGAGGTCGCAGGTTCGAATCCTGCCACCCCGACTTTTGAAATCTCAAAATTTCAAGTAACAAATTTCATAAATTTGCGAAAAAAATTTTGAGATTTCTATTTTAAAAAGGTCCAGTAGCTCAGCTGGATAGAGCAACTGCCTTCTAAGCAGTAGGTCTTAGGTTCGAATCCTAACTGGATCACTTCACAAAGCCGCAAAATCATGCGGCTTTTATTTTTTATATATTTTGAGAATTAATTATTTAAATAAACTTCATGTAAAAATCCCAATTTCTTAACTATAAAAAATACGACAAATGTCGTATTTCCATTTACCAAAAAAGTACAGATTTTTGACCTGAAATATTATTATATACAGTAAAATCATCTTTTCATAGAATTATTACACCTTAATTTTCAAATTTTATTAATTTTAACCCACATCTATGAAAACAAACTACTTTACAATTTCAGAAGACGGCAAGCGGCCTTACAATGAAGATTTTCTTTTTTCAGACAATGATTCAAATCTGTTTCTTGTTTGCGATGGTGTGGGCGGAAGTAACAAAGGTGAAATTGCCAGCCGTAAAGCATGTGAATACTTTTCTTATTATTTGTCATCAACATCAGATTTTTCTGTTACAGGGATAGAAAAGACCTTGGTGCAATGTGAAAAGAAATTTGACGAATATATGAATCAGCATCCGGACACCCGTGGAATGGCAACTACACTTACTTTACTGAAACTGTTTCCGGAAAAAGCTGTCGTAGGTCACGTTGGTGACAGCCGTGTTTACCATATCAGAAACGGAGAGATTTTATTTCAAACCATAGATCATAGTTTTGTAAATGAATTGGTAGCCAGCGGTTTCCTAACGCCTGAAGAAGCCAAAACACACCCCAAAAGAAATCAGATAACACGTGCTATTGTAGGAACCGAAAACAGCACTTACATTGATGTTAGTGAAATTCATTCAATAGAAACCAATGATTATTTCCTGCTTTGTTCCGACGGAATACTGGAAGGAATTGACGATGAATTTATTAATGATAATTTTACAGATAATAATTCTTTGGAAAACATTAAAGAGCAAATTCTGAAAAATTGCCGTGAAAAATCAAGTGATAATTTTACGGCAATCGTAATTAAAATTTCAAAATAAACATCTACCGAAGCTATATAAACAAAAAACAACTAAAATGAGCATCTTAAAAGACGGGACGATTCTAAACCGAAACCAATATAAAATAACAAAATTCATCGC
>CAZKOC010000520.1:0-1263 GCA_964554275.1 uncultured Weeksellaceae bacterium | reverse complement strand
TCAATCTACTTTAAACTTAAACCCGATTCCGTGAAGATTTTCGATAGAAACCGATTCATCATTGGCAAATACTTTCCGTAATCTCGAAATGAAAACATCCAGGCTTCGTCCCATAAAATAATCATCATCGCCCCACAATGCTTTCAAAATTTCCTCTCGTTTGAGCACTGTATTTTTATGTTCAATGAAATACCTGAGCAATTCTGACTCACGTTGTGTAAGCGAAATGATTTCATTTTCATTTGAAAGTTTGTAATTTTTAGAGTCAAAAGTATATTTTCCAACTTTATGGATAGAACCGGAATTACTTTTTTGTGTCCTTTTCAGGAAAATTTCAATTTTCAGGATTAATTCCTCGATGCTGAAAGGTTTAATTAAATAATCATCTGCACCGATTTTCAGGCCTTTTATCCGGTCTTCTTTCAGTGTTTTGGCAGAGATGAAAATAATAGGGATTTCAGAATTTAAACTGCGGATTTCCTGCGCAAGTTCAAAGCCGTCTAACTTCGGCATCATGATATCAAACAGGCAAATGTCAAATGACTGAGATTTGAAAGCTTCCAGGGCAGATTCTCCATCAGAGCAATGAATGACCTCATAATGAGGCTCTAGGCTGTCTTGCGTAAGAAACGCAATTGTATTATCATCTTCGGCATATAAAATTTTGTATTTCATCATTTTACGAATTGGGAAAAATAATTGAAACGGTTAAACCTTTGTCCGGATTATTCCTGGCGAAAATTTTCCAGTGATGTTGCCGGATAATCTTTTTGACATAATACAACCCCAAACCAAAACCATTTACTTCACTGCTTTTCTTGTTGGAAACCCTATAGAATTTATCAAATATAAAGGAAATGTTTTTGGACGGAATTCCAATTCCGTTGTCCGAAAAATCCAGTTTTAATTCTTTATTGTTTCGACTTGAAGTAATTGTAATTTCAGGACTTTCATGGCTATATTTTATAGAATTATCCAAAAGATTATGGACAACATTTGTGAAGTGAAACTCGTCCGCCATAATCGTTTCGTGGACATTTACATTGATTTCGACTTTCAGATTTTCATATTTTAACTGCATTGGTTCAATTATCTCTTTTAAAAAGGGCAGCAATTGAATCCTGACAGGATTTATTGCCAAAGCTGATTCATCGTTCCGTGCAATGTTCAAAATCTTTTCTATGTGGTTGTTCAGCTTTTTCCCCTGATTGGTAATAATGGAGGTATAAGTATTCAGTTTTGAATCGTTTTTAATTAAATCCT
>CAZKOC010000519.1:0-1264 GCA_964554275.1 uncultured Weeksellaceae bacterium | reverse complement strand
AAAATTAATTATTAATAAATTATCAATTATTTGTTTCCTTCAATTCTTTGATGATATCCCTGAATTTAGCCGCCTCTATAAAGTCAAGATTCTGCGCGGCTTTTTCCATTCTTTTCTGAAGCTCATTTATCTTTTTCTGTAGTTCATCAGAAGACATTTTTCCATATCTTTCTTTGTCCTCCGCTGCGATAACCTGGATTGGTTTTCTTTCGTATGGATTCAGCTCAAACTGTTCAGCCGCGGAATTCAATTTATTGATTTTCTTATTGAGCGGTTGCGGTGTCTTATGATGATCTGAATTGTATTTGATCTGAATATCTCTTCTGCGATTTGTTTCATCAATCGTTTTCTGCATGCTGTCGGTAATTTTATCCGCATACATAATTACACGGCCGTTCACATTCCGTGCAGCCCGGCCGGAAGTCTGCGTGAGAGAACGATGGTTTCGCAGGAATCCCTCTTTATCCGCGTCTAGAATCGCAACCAAAGAAACCTCGGGCAAATCCAAACCTTCACGGAGCAAATTCACACCGACCAAAACATCGAATAGCCCCGTACGCAAATCTTGCATGATTTGCACGCGCTCCAGCGTGTCAACATCCGAATGAATGTATCGGGTTCTGACTCCAAACTTTGTCAGGTACTTGGTCAATTCTTCGGCCATTCTTTTTGTCAAAGTCGTTACCAAAACACGTTCATCTATTTCCGCACGTTTCTGGATTTCTTCCATTAAATCATCCATTTGATTCAATGAAGAGCGAACCTCAATAACCGGATCAAGCAACCCCGTAGGACGAATGATTTGTTCTACAACTACGCCTTCCGATTTTTCCAGTTCATAATTAGACGGAGTAGCCGAAACATAAATTACCTGGTTTTGCATTGCTTCGAATTCTTCGAATTTCAAAGGACGATTATCCATCGCGGCAGGTAGCCGGAATCCGTATTCCACGAGGTTTTCCTTCCGGCTTCGGTCACCGCCGTACATTGCATGCACCTGCGGAATGGTGGCATGGGATTCATCTACCACCATGAGGTAATCTTCCGGAAAATAATCCAGCAGACAGAATGGGCGCGTGCCCGGCTGTCTTCCGTCGAGGTAACGTGAATAATTCTCAATACCTGAACAGTAGCCCAATTCCTTCATCATTTCCATATCGAATTCGGTACGTTCCTGCAAACGTTTTCCTTCTAAATGTTTCCCGATTTCCTGAAAATAAGTAACCTGTTTCCCTAAATCTATTTGTATATTTCTGATTGCGCC
>CAZKOC010000518.1:0-1267 GCA_964554275.1 uncultured Weeksellaceae bacterium | reverse complement strand
ATTAATTCATCCTCAAATTTCTTGATTTTCTGTTCAGCAGGATTTATGACTTTATAATCAGCGACAGCAGCAGACATGATCACTATGTCAGATTCAGCAAAATGGTTTTCCATTTCGGCCTTCATTTCTTCTGCCGAAACAATGTCAATTCTTTTTATATTGTATCCGTCTGATTTTTCTTTTGACGGGCCACAAATCAACGTTACTTCAGCTCCATTTTTCGAAGCGGTTTTGGCTATTTCAACTCCCATTTTTCCTGATGAAAAATTTCCGACAAAACGTACGGGATCAATCTTCTCGTAAGTAGGACCGGCAGAAACCAAAACTTTTTTACCATACAATGGTAAACTTCTTTGGATGTGGTTTTCCATAAATGAAACAATGTTTTCAGGTTCGGCCATTCTCCCTTCACCTGATAACCCGCTTGCCAACTCACCTTTTTCCGCAGGAATGATTATGTTTCCATAACTTTCCAATTTGGTTAAATTTTCTTTTGTGCTGGGATGTTGGTACATATCCAAATCCATTGCGGGAGCTATATAAACGGGACATCTAGCAGAAAGATAAGTTGCCAAAACCAAATTATCAGCAGCCCCGTCTGTCATTTTGGAAAGTGTATTGGCTGTTGCAGGGGCAACAATCATATAATCCGCCCAGAGGCCTAATTCCACATGATTATTCCAACTACCGTCCTCATCTGAAAACCTCCATTCAACAGGATTTTTTGACAGTGTAGAAAGCGTAAGTGGAGTGATAAATTCCAAAGCTTCAGGCGTAAGAATGACCTTAACTTCAGCCCCATTTTTCACGAGCAAGCGAACCAGAAATGCAGATTTATAGGCAGCAATCCCTGCGGTTACCGCCAATAGAACTTTTTTCCGGTTGAGGATAGACATTTTCTTTTTATTTCAAATCGTCTTCTTCGGGAACACGATAGTAAATATCGCCACTCATCCATTCTTTGATAGAAATAGAAGTTGGTTTTGGAAGTCTTTCGTAAAATTTAGAAACTTCAATTTGTTCACGGTTTTCGAAAATTTCTTCCAAAGAATCAGTATGTGAAGCAAATTCATCTAATTTCTGAATCAATTCGGTTTTCATTTCCTGATTGATTTGTTCGGCACGTTTCCCCATGATCACAATGGATTGGTAGATGTTTCCGGTTTTTTCTTCAATTACACCTCTGTTAAATGTTTCGGTGGAAGTTGGAGCGTCTATGTCTTTGAAGTTCATAGTGGATAAATTATAATTTGTAATTAAATTTCTA
>CAZKOC010000517.1:0-1272 GCA_964554275.1 uncultured Weeksellaceae bacterium | reverse complement strand
AACACAAACCTTGTGAATCTTTCTTATCAGCCGTTACCAAATCCAGTTCTTTCGCGATCCTTCGAACCTCTGGTTTTTCCAAATCCCCGATCGGAAACAAAGCTTTGCTCAATTGTTCCTGGCTTAGCTGGCATAAAAAATACGATTGATCTTTGTTATTGTCTTTTCCAGCCAAAAGCCGGTAAACTTTTTTGCCATTAATTTCAATTTCTTCTCTTCGGACATAATGACCCGTTGCGACATAATCTGCACCCAAATCCAAAGCGGTCTTCAGGAAAATATCGAATTTGATTTCACGGTTACACAAAACATCAGGATTTGGAGTTCTGCCTTTTTCATATTCTGCAAACATATAATCCACAATGCGTTCCTTGTAAACATCACTCAGGTCAATTACCTGAAAAGGGATTCCTAACTTTTCGGCAGTCAAGAGCGCGTCGGCACTATCTTCCACCCACGGACATTCATCTTCCAGTGTTACCGAAGCATCATTCCAGTTACGCATAAAAAGCCCGATCACGTTGTAGCCTTGCTCTTTCAACAAATAAGCCGCAACGCTGGAATCCACTCCGCCCGATAATCCTACAACTACTGTTTGCATCGTGCAAAATTACATTAAATTACAGTTTAAAGTTTAAGGTTTCAAGTTTAAAGTTTGATGTATAAATAGATTTGATTTATTTCGATTTAAATTGGAAAAATCGATTGTGTAATTCAATAATTTAAAAATCAACATGAGAATAACCAAAATGATTGAGATTATTAAATAGTATTTGAAATAATTAGGTGGATTATCAATAATTGCTTCGTCTAAATTTTCTTGTACGATTTCAATATTAACATTTGATAAAATTGCTTTTTCAAGATGAAAGCTCGCAATTAATAAAGTCCAGAATAAACCAATAGTAATTAAAAGTTTGATAAATTTCTTTATGGAATATTTTTTACGAAGGGATGCATCAATAGTAATTAGAAGTGGAGAAATTAAAAATACAAATCCAAAGTACTGAAATATAATTTCTGATAGTCTATATGAGACTAATAGATTAATCAATATGCTTAAAATTGAAAAAAAGCAAAACACTTTCAACGAAAAATACAGTTCACTTTGAAATTGTTTTATCATCATTAATTATATTTTATAATATTTTCCATCTAAAAATCAAGGCCATACAAACTCCACCGTCTTCTTCATATCAGGATGCAAACTTTCTATCACCGGACAAGTCATTGCAGCACGTTCCAGGATCGTTCTTTCTTTTTCATCGTAAG
>CAZKOC010000516.1:0-1275 GCA_964554275.1 uncultured Weeksellaceae bacterium | reverse complement strand
CTTTTTAATGAATTCTTTTATTGGTGTAATGAATATATCAATTGGCTTTCTTCCTTCAAAAATCTGGTATTTGAAAGCATTTCTTTTAACCTGTTTCAGGTTATTCTTTTGATTTTAATAATAATTGGATTCCGGTTTTTAGTATTGAATTATTCTCCGAGGTACGTCCTTTCTATATTTTTTCTTGTTCTGATTTTTGAACTGAACCGGATTCATCAAAATTATTCATTCAACCAAAAAGAAGAATTAATTGTATTTCATCAATATAAAAATTCAGTTTTAGGTATCCGCAAAGGAAATAATTTGGATGTTTTTATTTCGGATGAAGATGATTCAACAAAATTAAATCAATATGTGATAAAACCTTATTCAGTCAATGAAGGAATTGAATCCGTGAATTATTCCAATATAGAAAATGAAAAAATTTCAGAATACATAAAATCGAAAAATATAATATTATGGAAAAACAAACGAATTCTGATTGTAAACCGGAATTTGGATGTCAATGAAAATAATTTCGATTACATTCTGATTCAGAATGCTTCCAAAATAAATTCAGATTCAATTTCCGAAAAAACAGAAATCATACTTGACGGAAGCAATTATCCTAATCATTTACAGGATTCTAAAAACAGAATCTGGCGTACGGCAGAATTTGGTGCGAAAAGAATTATTCCTTAGCCTTCAGTCCTTCCAATAAGGTTTCTTTGGGCATAAATCCCAACAACAGCCTTTCTGTCTCTCCTTCTCCATTTATCACGGCATACGAAGGATAAGACATCCTTCCTTGCAGAGAAAAATAGGCAAATGAGTTGATTCCCCTTCCGTTGCTTGCTTTTACGTATTTGTAGACTTTTCCTTTAAATGTAACGTCGTCTTTTGTTTCGGCATTGAATTTCACCGGGATATAATTGTCATTGATGTGCTTTACTACCTCGGCTTCTTTGAATGTGGACTGGTCCATTTTTTTACACCAACCGCACCAATTTGTATAGAAGTCTATAAAATACGGTTTATGCGGATTTTCTTTTTGAGCAGCTTCGGCTTCCTCCAAAGTAAGCCAATTGATGTCCTGAGCAGAAAGGAATCCTGCCAATACCATACAAACAATACTTAAATAATTTTTCATCTATAAATCTATAATTGAAGCAAATACAAAATTACGAATTATTTGACACCGTGCATCAACTTTTTCAACGTACCGCTCATCAGCAATGCAATAATTCCGATAATAAACGGTATAACCGTAAAAATCAAAAAGAAAGTTGAAATATC
>CAZKOC010000515.1:0-1276 GCA_964554275.1 uncultured Weeksellaceae bacterium | reverse complement strand
TTAATTTTTTCAATTGTTCTTTCGAATGGTCTTTATTGGAATTCTGATAATTCTTCACAGCCTCAATCTGGTATTGTTTTTCTTCTTCCGTAGAGCGGATTACTTCTTTAGGCTGCATCGTCGGTGAGCCATCGGAACCCAAAAATGTGTTTACACCGATGATCGGGAATTCACCCGTATGTTTCAAATGTTCATAATACATACTTTCATCCTGGATTTTTCCACGCTGGTACATGGTTTCCATTGCACCTAAAACGCCTCCTCTGTCAGTCAATCTATCAAATTCAGAATAAACGGCTTCTTCCACCAAATCGGTTAATTCTTCAATAATGAAAGATCCCTGAATCGGATTTTCATTTTTCGACAGTCCCAATTCTTTGTTTATAATCAGCTGAATCGCCATTGCCCTTCGAACGGATTCTTCTGTAGGTGTTGTAATTGCTTCGTCGTATGCATTGGTGTGCAATGAGTTACAATTATCGTAAATTGCATAAAGTGCCTGCAAAGTCGTACGGATGTCATTAAATGCAATTTCCTGCGCATGAAGGGAACGACCTGAGGTCTGAATGTGGTATTTCAACATTTGGGAACGTTCATTTCCTCCGTATTTGTTTTTCATGGCTTTTGCCCAGATTCTTCTTGCCACACGACCGATTACCGCATATTCAGGGTCGATACCGTTTGAGAAGAAGAATGATAAGTTCGGAGCAAAATCATCAATGTGCATTCCTCTTGAAAGATAATACTCAACATATGTAAATCCATTAGCCAGGGTAAATGCCAGCTGAGAAATCGGGTTGGCTCCCGCTTCTGCAATGTGATAACCTGAAATCGAAACCGAATAAAAATTCCGTACTTTTTTGTCAATGAAATACTGCTGAACATCGCCCATCAGACGCAAGGCAAATTCAGTCGAAAAAATACAAGTGTTTTGCGCTTGATCCTCTTTTAGGATATCGGCTTGAACCGTTCCGCGAACCGTTGATAAAGTTCTTGCTTTAATTTCATTGTAAACTTCGGCAGGTAAAACTTCATCACCTGTTAAACCCAATAACATCAAACCTAAACCGTTATTTCCTTCAGGAAGTCCGCCATTATACTGAGGACGAGGAAGGTTTTTATCGTCGTATTTTTCTTTTAATTTCTGTTCTACATTATTCTCCAATCCGTTTTCTTTGATATACAGTTCGCATTGTTGGTCAATAGCTGCATTCATAAAGAAACCAAGCAACATCGGAGCCGGACCGTTGATGGTCATACTCACCGAAGTTGTCGG
>CAZKOC010000514.1:0-1278 GCA_964554275.1 uncultured Weeksellaceae bacterium | reverse complement strand
AAATAAGTAGCTGCGGAAGGTTTGTCATTGAATTTAATCAAAACAAACTCCTGTGCTGTAAGGAAACAGGTTATAAGCAGGAAACAAATGGTAAGTATTTTTCTCATTTTGTGTTAATTATTGAAAGTGCAAGTTAGTTATTATTTTGAAATATAGATATTTATCATATCGTTAAAATTAAAAAAACACTTCAAGATCCTGAAGGATCTTGAAGTGTTTAAATCATAGAAAATTATTTTAAACCACTCCCTGCGCAAGCATAGCATCAGCTACTTTTACGAAACCGGCAATGTTTGCACCTTTTACATAATCTACATATCCGTCTTCCTGCTTTCCATATTTTACGCAAGAATCGTGAATGTCTGTCATAATTTTGATAAGGATTCTGTCAACTTCATCCGCTGACCATTCTATACGCAATGAATTTTGTGACATTTCCAAACCTGAAGTGGCTACACCACCTGCATTTGACGCTTTCCCGGGTGAAAATAAAATCCTGTTTTTCTGGAACCACTCCAAAGCATCCGGTGTTGTAGGCATATTCGCTCCTTCTACCACGCATTGCACTCCGTTTTCTACCAACATTTTGGCATCTTCCAGTTTCAACTCATTCTGAGTAGCACAAGGCATTGCTATATCTACTTTCTGCATCCAGGGACTTTTTCCCTCGAAGAACGGAACCCCGTATTTTTCTGCATAAGGTTTTACAACATCATTATTGGTTGCTCTTAATTCGAGCATATAATCAATTTTATCTCCTGAGATACCGTCTTCGTCATAAATATGTCCGTCAGGTCCGGAAAGAGTGACAACCTTCGCCCCTAATTCACTTGCCTTGGTCACAGCTCCCCAAGCTACATTTCCGAATCCGGAAACGGCAATTCTCTTACCTTTTATATCTTCTCCTTTTGTAGCCAACATTCCTTTCAGGAAATACACTGCACCAAAACCGGTTGCCTGCGGACGCAACAATGAACCTCCCCATGACATCCCTTTTCCGGTAATGACTCCTGTAAATTCGTTTTTCAGTTTTTTATACATCCCAAACATATAACCGATTTCCCTGGCTCCTACACCTATATCTCCGGCAGGAACATCTGTATTCGGGCCGATATGCCTGTATAATTCCGACATAAACGCATGGCAGAATCTCATGATTTCTCCGTCTGATTTTCCCCTGGGGTCAAAATCTGACCCTCCTTTTGCGCCTCCCATCGGCAATGTTGTCAAAGCATTTTTGAATGTTTGTTCAAATGCCAAAAATTTAAGTATGCTTAA
>CAZKOC010000513.1:0-1285 GCA_964554275.1 uncultured Weeksellaceae bacterium | reverse complement strand
TAAACCTATGAAAAAGCTATTAGCTTTTATGGGTACAAATTTAAGCAAATAATTTAAACTGCAAAATAAAATATAAGAAAAACATAGAAAAATACTACATTTTTTCAGGAACATTAATTCCCAATAAGTTAAAAGAAGACGCTATTACAGCAGATGTCCATTGGGCTAAGTATAATCTGAAATTCTTTAAATTTTCATCTTCTGCTTTTAAAATGCTGTGATTCTGATAGAAATGATTAAACAACTTAACCAAATCGTACGTATAATTTGTAATCAGGGCAGGACTCAGATCTGCAGCAGCTTTTTGAATCGTTTCTTCATAATCATATAAATGACGAATGATTTCTTTTTCGGATTCATTTATTTTAATTGCAGAAAAATCAATTTTTTGTGGCTTTTCTTTCCTTAAAATGGACTGAATCCTTGCGTATGCGTATTGGATAAACGGTCCTGTATTGCCATTGAAATCCACACTTTCTTTCGGATTGAAAAGAATTCGTTTTCTGGGATCTACTTTTAAGATGAAATATTTCAAAGCGCCCATCCCAATGATTTCGTAGAGATTTTCTTTTTCTTCTTCGGAATAACCATCCAATTTTCCTAATTCGGCAGAGATTTCCTTTGCGGTATGGTGCATTTGCTCCATCAGATCGTCGGCATCTACTATAGTTCCTTCCCTGGATTTCATCTTTCCTTCGGGTAAATCTACCATTCCATAGGAGAGATGTTCCAACGAGTTCGCCCAATTATATCCTAATTTTTGAAGAATCAGGAAAAGAACCTTAAAATGATAATCTTGCTCATTTCCAACAACATAAATCAGTTTATCGATGTCAAATGTTTCAAATCTTTCAACTGCCGTTCCTAAATCCTGTGTTATATAAACAGAAGTTCCGTCGGAACGTAAAACCAGTTTTTCGTCTAATCCGTCTGCAGTCAGATCAATCCAAACCGACCCATCTTCCTTTTTGAAGAAAACATTTGAATCCAATCCTTTCTGGATCAAATCTTTTCCCAATAAATAGGTATTACTTTCGTACTGAGAATAGTCAAAATCAACACCTAGGCGTTCATAAGTCGCTCCAAATCCTTCATAAACCCAACCATTCATAGTTGCCCAAAGTGAACGAACCTGCTCATCTCCTCCTTCCCATTTTCTCAGCATTTCCTGAGCTTCCACAAAAAGTGGAGCGTTCTTTTTGGCCTCATCTTCCGATTGTCCTTTCGAAATTAAATCTTTGATTTCTTCGCGGTAATGTTTGTCAAATTCCACATAATATTTCCC
>CAZKOC010000512.1:0-1288 GCA_964554275.1 uncultured Weeksellaceae bacterium | reverse complement strand
TAATTTAAACCCTCAATGAACAGATTACTTTGCGAATGATTTTCTTTCTGGAAATCCATTCTTTCGAATATAATTTCACCAATTGCTAAAAACTTATTATGTCAATAATTTTGGAACTAAATTTCTTTTAAAAGGCAAATATAATTAAAATAAAAAGCGATTCTCAGAATTTGGTTTTAAGATTTAAGAATTGGATTAATTATTGTGATATTTGTAGAACAAAAAATCATCTTTATGAAATATTTGATCCTTACTCTGTTAATCGGATTTGGTTTACATCCTTTAAATGCACAAGAAAAATTCAATGTTTACAATCCCGATGCTGATGCTAAAGCAGAAATAGCGGCAGCAGCTACAAAAGCCAAGGAAGAAAACAAACACGTTTTTATTCAAATCGGTGGAAACTGGTGTGGATGGTGTAAATTGTTCCATGAGTTGACCACAACAGATGAAGAATTAAAAAATTACATTGATGCAAATTACGAAGTCATCCACCTGAATTACAGCAAAGAAAATGAGAATTTAGATGTCTTGGAATCCCTGAATTTCCCGCAACGGTTCGGATTCCCTGTTTTTGTAATTCTTGACGGAAACGGAAAACGAATCCACACCCAAAGTTCCGGCTATCTGGAAGAAGGAAAAGGACACAGCAAAAAACTGGTAATGGAATTCTTGCAAAGCTGGTCACCAAAAGCTTTGGATCCGGCAAATTACAAGAAATAAATTAAAACAAATTTCGAAATTCAAAGTTCAAATTGCGAATTTCGCCAACCAACTCCTCAAAAACTTCTTTTACGGATTTGACCTCATCAATCAATGAAGACACCTGCCCTATTTCAATTTCACCATTGATTAAATCACCTTCAAACATTCCTCTTTTGGCTCTGGCCCTACCAAGCAATGCAATTAAATCTTCTTTGGTCGCGCAATTTGCGTACGCGTTTTTGATTTCTTCATAAAAAGAATTTTTAATAAGCCGCACAGGTGCCAATTCTTTCAAAGTCAAAACCGTAGAGCCTTCTTCCGCTTTCACGATCTCCTGTTTAAATAAATCGTGCGAAGAAGATTCAAAAGTAGCTGCAAACCGCGACCCAATCTGCACACCATCTGCCCCCAAGATCATCGCAGCAAGGATTTGTCTTCCTGTCCCGATTCCTCCAGCAGCTATCAATGGAATTTCAATCTTCCGTTTTACATCAGGAATCAGACAAAAAGTCGTGGTTTCTTCCCTGCCATTATGTCCGCCAGCCTCAAAACCTTCTGCCACTACGGCATCAACTCCTGCTTC
>CAZKOC010000511.1:0-1293 GCA_964554275.1 uncultured Weeksellaceae bacterium | reverse complement strand
TTGTCACAGGGACTTTTAGCGATGGTTCCGGAGCAAGTTTGATGGGAACGATAAAATATTCAGCAGATGGAGAAATTTTGTGGATCAAAGATTATCAAACGCCGGATCATATTACGTTAGGCTACCAGCTGGAAGTTGATGATAATGTGGTTTACGTAGCGGGTTTACACAGAAATTATGAACCACTTAGCGGAAGCATACTTGCATCTTATTCTGCAGAAAACGGAACGGAAAACTGGGTGCGGGAAAGTAGCAATTTACAAATATATGGAGATGCCATTGGCAACTATGTTCATTTGCGCATAAACGATTCGCTTCCTGTTGTTTCTATTTGGGGGCAAAATGATACTGACAATGTAGTCCAGATCAGAAAATACAATACTGACGGGACCATGGTTTATGAAAAGAACTATACAAAAGAAATCATGTCTACTTATTCCATGTGGGGTTTGATCGGCTTGGGAGTTGATAATAATAATTCAATCTATATAAGTTTAAGTCCAAGATATACTGACTTGGGTGAAGTTTATGAACTTGTGAAATTTGAAGAAGATAATAACACATGGTCCTGGGATGAACTTTATGACAATATGGGCGGTGGCAACATTCGTCTTATAAAAGCCATGCCAGGGATTAACGGAACTATGGCGGCTATCGGTTATAACTCATATGTAGACGGTGAATTTTTAAAACAGAACTTTTTTGTTTTAAATTACAATGCCGATGGAGAAATTGCCTGGGAGAAGAACTACTCTCCGGAAGAAGGATACAATGCGAACAGAGTTTCCATGAATATTGATGAAGAAGGAAATATCTATACTTTATTGACACCCAATCCTTTTGATCTGGAAACTTTTATTACCATCCAGAAAATTTCTCCGTCAGGAGAGGTATTGTGGGAGACTCAAAAGGAACTTATTTATCCGGAGTCTTATATCGAACCGTTGATGGACACAAACGGAAATGTATATATTGCAGGATCGGCTCATGAGTCCCAAGATGTTTACCAGCCTTTGTTCAATGTAATCAAATTCAACGAGCAAGGGGAAGAACAGTGGAATCGATACATTACTGCAAACGAGAATGACAATCTTTATTTTATAAATGGAGGAAAGGTAGATACCAGTGGCAATGTGATTTTCACAGGACATTCGGGAATAGGCTCATTTTTCTCACAGTCAACCAATGTCTCCTTATTTCAATTGTCACCAAGTGGAGATTTAAACTGGTCTCGATCTTTTTCTGTTGCAGGATGGAATTCAGGAGCAACCGATATTTATGTTGATGCAGGAA
>CAZKOC010000510.1:0-1296 GCA_964554275.1 uncultured Weeksellaceae bacterium | reverse complement strand
CATTACATCTTGTGATCATAAAGATACCTGCGGTAACCATCGTCGCCGCATGGATCAATGCTGAAACAGGCGTTGGTCCAGCCATTGCGTCCGGCAGCCATGTGAATAACGGAATCTGAGCAGATTTTCCGGTGGCGGCAAGGAACAATAAAAGTGTAATTCCTCCCAAAACAAATGCGGAAACTTGACCTGTTGAAAGTGAGGCAAATACTTCGGTATATTGTAAAGTTCCGAACTCCTTGTAAATCCAGAACATTGCCAGTAAGAATCCTACGTCACCAATACGGTTCATGATGAATGCTTTTTTGGCAGCACCCACATAGTCCCTGTTTTTGAACCAGAAACCGATCAGTAAGAAGGAACATAATCCAACACCTTCCCATCCGATGAACATGATGAAAAAGTTGCTTCCCATTACCAATAGTAACATGAAGAAAATAAAGAGATTCAAATAGGCAAAGAATTTGCCGAATCCTTCATCTTCGTGCATATAAGCTGAACTGTAAACATGGATTAAAAATCCGATTCCGGTAATGATTAACAGGAATAAACTTGTCAATGCATCAATTTGAAATGAAAAAGGAATATGCAAAACTCCCATTATAATAAGATCGCCTTGCTTTTCAGCAATCCATTCTAGATTAATAATGTCAAACGCTTGAAAAATCAAAGGCTGTGCATCTGCTCCCGAAGGAACATCCATAAAAACCAAAACCGATAAAATGAAACTTCCTAAAATAACGCCTGATCCAATGACGGAAATCAAAGTTTTCGACAAAGCATTTCTTCCTAAACCATTGATGAAAAATCCTAAAAGTGGTAATAAAGGTATCAGCCAAATGTACTTCTCCATAAATCTTAATGCTTTAAACGGTTCAGGGATCTCACGTCCAAGTTATACTTCTTCCTGTAAAATAAAATGATAATCGATAGCCCGACAGCAACTTCAGCTGCTGCGACAACCATGATAAACAGCACGAGCATTTGCCCGTCAATTCCGGCTTCCGTTCCCAAGTTTTTTGCCTGGTGCATTTTTGAAAAAGCCACCAGCAAAAGGTTTACTGAATTGAGCATCAACTCCACGCACATCAGCATAATGATGATATTTCTACGCGTCATTACACCTATCATCCCGATGGAAAAAAGTGTAAGCGACAGAAACAAATAGTAACTAATAGGTATCATTCTTTTTATTTTGGCACTTGGTATCTGGTAGCAGGTATCAAGTATTTTTATTATTTTAAATTATAAATTTTGAATTCTAAATGAGTAAAAATCTTATGTCTTGTTACTTGT
>CAZKOC010000509.1:0-1314 GCA_964554275.1 uncultured Weeksellaceae bacterium | reverse complement strand
ATATATCCACCCCCCTGTTTTTATTTTTTGAATTTTTTATCATTGATTTTCAGGTATTTGAATAAATTATTTTTCTAAATCACTAATTCTGATACAGTACCCCTACATTCCTAATATATTTTTTTGTAACAAGTAAGCTGAAGTCCAAAAGCCTACTATTATTGAGATAATTATTATCCAAATAATAATTCCACATATGATATTCTTATATCTTGGTAATTTGTCAAATTCTGCATTGTATTCTTTCCATTTGTCGGTATGAATAAATGACAGATAATTTAACCCCAGAACAAAGACTACCATTCCTATATAAAAATTCCGGGAAAAGATCATTTCTTGGTTTATATAAATTCTATAATAATTGATTAAACCACTAATAATCCACATCTCTAAGACGCCCATTGAAACGCCTGCTTTAAAATCACTCCAGAATTTAGGGTAGGAAATCCATTCCCAAAACTTATATAAATGATAAAAAAAGTAATAATACGCTTTCATTTACATTCCCAAAACATGTTTCCGCATTAAATGACCCGATGTAAAAAAGCAGACAATTATTAAAATCATAATTACCCATACAATGACTCCACCAATAATGTTCTTTTTTTTAGGCAACTTATCAAACTTCGCATTATATTCTTTCCATTTGTTTGTATGTATAAATAAAAAGTAATTTAAACCAATAATTACTGCACCCATTAAAATAATTAATGGATCTGTATTGCTAAGTTTTATTTGAGTTTTTGTAATGAATGAGTAATAATTTAGTATAGAATAGAAAATCCAAACTTCTAAGACACCTATTGATACAGTCGCTTTAAAATCACTCCAGAATTTAGGATAGGAAATCCATTCCCAAAACTTATATAAATGATAAAAAAAGTAATAATACGCTTTCATCTACATTCCCAAAACATATTTCTGCATTAAATGACCCGAAATGAAAATATTTGCTATAATCATAATTATAATTATCCATACAATTATTCCACCGATAATATTCTTCTTTTTTGGCAACTTATCAAACTCCGCATTATATTCTTTCCATTTGTTTGTATGCAAAAATAAAAAGTAATTTAAGCCAATAACTACTATACCCATTAAAATTATTAGCGGGTCTGTATTGCTAAGTTTTATTTGAGTTTTTGTAATGAATGAGTAATAAAAAATTCCTGAATATATAATCCCAATCTCAAGGAATATTAGAGAAACAATCGCTTTAAAATCACTCCAGAATTTAGGATAGGAAATCCATTCCCAAAACTTAGAGCCTGTTTAAAATTTCAATGATAAAAATTCGTATGAGGTTATTTT
>CAZKOC010000508.1:0-1321 GCA_964554275.1 uncultured Weeksellaceae bacterium | reverse complement strand
GTAGCCAAAAATGTTTTTTTATGGCAGGGGAGAAGCTGGTTCAGGAAAGGATTGGAAGCATATTTCACCTTTATGATTGAACTCGTTTGGGGCAAGGAACGAATTTTGGAAATGTACCTGAATGTTTCAGAAACCGGGATCGGAACATTTGGAATTGAAGCCGCCTCGCAACGTTATTTCAAAAAACCGGCATCCAAATTAACCCGGAACGAAGCGGCAAGAATTATTGTTAATTTACCCAATCCTAAAAAATACAAAGTCAATCCGCCAAGCGGTTATGTTAGCAAACGTGCTGGTTGGGTGGAACGGCAAATGCGGAATTTGGAAGGAGATAAGGGTGTTCAGGAATTATTGAAATGATAAAAAGAAATTTTAATTCTAAGCATTATTTCTTAGTGAATTAGTGTTCCATATAGAAGTAAACCGAATCATCTTACAAATTTGAAAAAATGTGAATTTTAATTCGTAATTCATAATTCATAATTCGTAATTGACTTGTACTTTTGCGCAAACTTCACACAATGACAAACGGAATCATCATTTTGGACTTCGGTTCTCAGTACAATCAATTGATAGCCAGGAGAATTCGTGAGTTTGGTATTTATGCCGAAATCTTATCTTTTAATGCTTCACTGGAACAAATTCTGGAAAAACAACCCAAAGGAATTATTTTGTCTGGCGGACCATCCTCGGTTTTTGCAGAAGACGCGGCTTTGGTCGATAAATCATTATATGAACAGGAAATTCCGGTGCTGGGGATTTGTTACGGAATGCAACTGACCGCGCATTTGTTAGGCGGAAAAGTGAAGAAAGGCGAAAAAGGCGAATATGGAAAATCGGAATTTACGATTGTAGAATCGTCTGTGTTATTCCAAAATGTTCCTCAGACTTCCACCGTTTGGATGAGCCATTTTGATGAAGTGGCTGAAGTCCCTGCCGGATTTCAGTTAGCCGGAAAGTCTAATATCGATATTGCTTCGATTGTCAGCGAAGAAAAGAAAATTTATGCCGTTCAGTTTCATCCGGAAGTTTCCCATACCGAGTTTGGTTCTAAAATTTTGGAAAACTTTCTTTTCAGTATTTGTCAGTGTGAAAAAAACTGGGAATTAACCGATTTCATTTCAACAGAAATTCAGAGAATCAAAGAAAAAGTCGGTAGTAAAAAAGTGATTTTAGGATTGTCAGGCGGAGTGGATTCTTCGGTTGCAGCAGTTTTGATTCACAAAGCGATTGGTGATCAGTTGACCTGTATTTTTGTGGATACCGGGCTGCTTCGTAAAGATGAAGGGAAGAAAGTAATGGAAAATTACGGAAAGCATTT
>CAZKOC010000507.1:0-1323 GCA_964554275.1 uncultured Weeksellaceae bacterium | reverse complement strand
TTTTCACCGCAATCATTTACCATATCATACGATTCCTGTATCTTTTCATCTGTAGGTACAATTTCATTATTATAATGAGGATGTTGTATCTTACTGTCTTCATAGTAAGGACAGCAGAGACAGGAGGTGGTCAGATGACTATTTTCCCATTTCAGTTTCTCACTCAGGTAAAGCCCCCTGAACAGCTTCCATTTCAATTCTTCATTGTTAAAGTCAAGTCCTGCCCCCGATGGTGTTGTGTAAAGTACACTGTTGGCATCGAATACATAATGCCAGATATCGGAATGACCATTTCCGTCATTGAAACTACTACTATTGATACTTAGCATTTTGGCCAGATCTTCGTATGCCTCGCAGGGAACAACCGTTTCTTCGCAGGGTATCTCCATTCCGTTCCTTTTGGCTCCTATTTCAAGGTAACGTTTTTCAAACAGGGGATCCACGCCCGACAACAGATAGTCCACATATACGTCTGTTCCCGTAGTCCCCACTCCCGAAGGAAAGGACAAAGGAATAAGGCTGCCACCGTCTTCATAGGGTGTTGTACGGCTCATGCCCATCGGATCCAGGTATCCCAGGCTTTTGGCCGTTGCTGCATCTGCTATCTGTGAAAGCTTTACATCGTATATATCACTCGCTGCCTTTTTAAGACAATTCTCGTAATGGCAATAATCACGATCAGCTTTGACCAGTTGCAGGATCCATTGTTCTTTGTTCTTTCCATTCCAGAAATCCGCATTCTTTATATCACTCAGTGATGGCTGAGGCACTAATAAATGATTGTCATTATCCAGGAAGATAATGTAACTTCTGTCTTTTAATTGTTCATCCGTTGGATCGGTGCTTAAACTTAAAGCGGCAAACGCATCCATCAGGTAATCCACCCGGTCCCAGTAGTCTAAATCTGTTTGTGTAGACACATAGGGATTATTCTGCACAAACTCAAATCCTCCCGGAGCCACCTCACTTTTCAGGATCTTCAGCATGTCATTACAAGGCGACAGTATCATATCATTTATCTGTTGATCAATCACTACCTGAGGATCACAATTGGTTTGTTTACAGATATTGAGCGCTTCAATAAAGTCTTCATCCAGCTCAGACCAGGTGGGATGTTCCCGGTGAATAACCGTTTTACATTCCTGTTCACAGGTAATGTCGCACTGGCTGTAATCCGTATTCTCTTCCAGACAGCTCAATACACTTGTCTGGTAAGCCGTATCCAGACCTATGGCATGCATCGCCGCTGTCATCCCGGCATCTATACCCGTTGTATCCAGTTCAAGCACCTTCTTCACCATATAGGTTCCCTCTTTGTCCAGT
>CAZKOC010000506.1:0-1324 GCA_964554275.1 uncultured Weeksellaceae bacterium | reverse complement strand
AAACCGGGAAAATCAGATACAGAATCCTGGAATATCTCGTTCGGAATCATCCGGGTATTTTATCCGGGGAAAAACCTGTAAGTGAATTTCTCATCGCCCGGCAGTTGAACAAACCGGTCAAGAAAATCAGAAAAACCCTGCATCAGTTAGATGAAGAAGGATTTATTGTTTACAAGGACAGGAGCATTAAAAATATAACTTTCCTCTGGCCGAGAGAAACCAATTTTCTGCAAAATAATTTATGGTATGAATTTGAAAAAATTCAGGGCATGCAATGGAAACGTTTACAGGGAATAATTTACTATGCCGCACAAAATGAAATTTGTAGAGAAAGGCTATTATTAAGGTACTTCGGTAATAAATCTGTAGAAAATTGCGAAAAATGTGATATTTGTAATACAGAAATACAAAAAATGGATGCCTCTTCGGTAGTGAATTTTTTGGAAGAATCTCCGAAAAGCATTCACCAAATCCTTGCGTATTTTATAACTTCGCCCAAAGAATCGGTTCTCGAAACTTTGCAGGAATTAATGGATGAAGAGTTGATCGAAGCTGTGGGAATTGATTCGTACAGGAAAAAGAAACTATAATGAAGTTATTTAAAGACAACTTTTCAAAGCACTCCGATATATATTTGAAATACAGACCGATATATCCTAAGGAATTATTTGAATACCTGAATTCTCTTACATCAGAGCATACATTGGCCTGGGATTGTGGAACGGGAAATGGACAATCAGCAATCAACCTGACAGAATATTATGAAAAGGTTTATGCGACTGATCCAAGCGAGCAGCAAATAAAAAACGCAATCGCTAATGAACAAATTATATACAAAGTCGAAAAGGCGGAACAAACGGCTCTGCATAATAAATCAGTGGACCTGATAACGGTAGCGCAGGCGGTGCACTGGTTTGAATTTGATCAATTTTATGCAGAAGTAAGAAGAGTTCTTAAAGATAATGGAGTAATAGCTATTTGGGCATATGGCGTGCCGGGCGTTTCGATTCTGCTTGACAGTATTATCCAGGATTTCCATGATAATGTGGTGGGTGAATTCTGGCAGCCGGAAAATAGAATGATTGATCAGGAATATACAACTCTACCATTCCCGTTTCAGGAAATTTCAACACCAGTGTTTAAAATTCAGAAGGACCTGACATTGCAGGAATTATCGGGACATTTCAGAAGTTGGTCTGCGACACAGAAATTTATTGACAAATATGGGAAAAATCCGATTGAAGAATTGGAAAAGAATTTATCGGAATGTTGGATGAGCGGAGAGAAGAAAGAAATAACCTGGAAATTAATTTTAAAAGTAGGA
>CAZKOC010000505.1:0-1328 GCA_964554275.1 uncultured Weeksellaceae bacterium | reverse complement strand
GAAGCTTCAACTAAAACGTCTTTACCAGTTTGGAAATAAATCATCTTAGCCAAGTCAGCAATCTGAACGTTTGCACAGTCTCCGGTTACTTCAATAGCAGCAGGTTGGAAGTTTGCATCAGCAAATTTCAACTCAACACGTCTGTTTCTTGCTCTACCTTCATCTGTATCATTGGTTGTAATTGGCAATGACTCACCGAATCCAACTGATTTCAAGATAGAAGCAGGAACTCCTTTACCTGTTAAGTACGCCTCTACAGAAGCAGCACGTCTCTTAGACAAGTCCATGTTGTATTTGTCGCTACCTTTAGAGTCAGTATGACCTTCAACTAACCAACGTGCATTTTTAATCTTATCAGAAGTTAAGATCGGAGCAATTTGGTCAAGAGTCGCCATAGATTGAGCAGTTAATTTGTCAGAGTTGTACTCGAACAATACATTTTTCAATGCATCTTTAATTGCTTGAATATCTGTACAGTTGTCAGCGATTTCAGGACAACCGTCGTTTTCAACAGTTCCGAATTCTCTAGGACATTTGTCTTTTCCGTCACAAACACCATCACCGTCAGAATCTGGACATCCGTTACATCCAGGGATAGATGAAGCTACACCAGGAGTATCAGGACAATCATCGTCTTCGTCAAGGATACCGTCGCCATCTCTGTCTAAGATAGGACAACCGTCGTTTTCAGCAGGACCTGCTTCGTCAGGACAAGCATCTTTGTTATCACAAATTCCGTCACCGTCGGTATCAGGACATCCATGACATTCAGGATCATCTGAAGGTACACCCGGAGTGTCAGGACAAGCATCATCTTTGTCTTCGATACCGTCACCATCTCTGTCTTTGTTTCCAAAACGGAAAGTTACACCTACTGTGTGTTGGAAGAAATCAAAATAATCTGATTTCGAAGAAGGAATCCAGTTATAGTCAGAAGCAATGTTTAAACCGAAGTTTTTAGTAAACCATAAGTTCAAACCTAAACCTCCGGAAACACCGAAATGGTCTTTAGCCAATTTAGGTTCTCCGTACAATTGATCTATAACAATAGGGTTGTTATCCTCATCCAATGCTATGTCACCCCCATCATTTTCAAAAACCGGATATCCTAATGGCAATGTATCACCGTTTGGATTTAAACTGGTATAGTCATAACGATGATAGTTAGCACCAATACGGATGTATGGGTCAAACCAAGAACTTTCACCGAAAATGTATCCATTTGCTAATTTATAGCGGATACCTAAACCAGCGTTGATGAAAAATTCATCAGAAATACGTAATCTGTCGTTGTCAACTTCACCTACTGAAGCAGTTAAATCCAAATC
>CAZKOC010000504.1:0-1333 GCA_964554275.1 uncultured Weeksellaceae bacterium | reverse complement strand
TCATGAAGATTAAAAAGGGCGGAAAAACCGCCCCTTAATTAACACATTGAAAACATATAAAGAAACTATTTTTTGATGACCTTATGTCTCTTTATGGTTTTATTATTGTTCAAAGTAATTTCTACGAAATAGGTTCCTTTTGGAAGGTTTGATATATCAATAGAAGTATTTTCTTTGTTTAATGAATTAAACGGAACTCTTTTTCCTGTAAGATTGTAAACTGAAACCGTTTGAATCGGCTTTTGGGTTTGTAGGTTGATGATTCCGGTTGTGGGGTTAGGATAAATAATTGTTTCATTGTTAGAAGCTTCATTAGATGACATATTTTTTCCTAAAACAACACGCCATGCCTCAGCGTTTCCATCGGGGTTTATTCCGTCTCCAACAATTGTGGTTCCATCACCTGAAACAGCATTTGCTTTTTCCAGGATCCAACCTGTAAGATCCAATCCATATTCGGTTTCAAGTAATTCCTGTAAGTTTTGCATTCCGTATTCTTCTGTCCAGATAAATGCCCTCCATCCGATTCCGCTTCCGGCATGGCCATACCCAACCACAACAGATCCATCATCTGAAACGTCATTTGCTTCAGAATTTAATACGGCAGACAGCTGTCCCAAACTAACCCGTCCGGTTTCCTCCGTCCACCTGAAAGCTTCAAAAACCGAATAGGGTTCATCAGGCATATTGTATTGTTGAAACCCAACAATCGTTGTTCCATCTCCCGAAACTTTTAGAGCCACTGAATATCCTCCGATTCCATAAGGATCAGGGAACCCTAGACCCGTCATTCCGGTTTCTTCTGTCCAGCGGAAGGCTTGTTGGGCATTATCAACAATTGCGCTCCCCACTATAACAGAACCATCGGCTGATGTGCCCCATGCTTCACCGAATGTCCCTTCTTCGGCTATGCGATGCATTTCTCCGTCTTCCCAACGGAAACATTCGGATGTTGTATAGCTTCTTCCTACAACCACAGAACCGTTTGCTGAGACATCACAAGCTTCGCCGCTATAATTTTCCGGAACTAAATCTCCCAATCCGGTTATCCCTTCGGATTCTGTCCACCGGAATGGCGCCCAATCAACTTCAGGAGATGCAGCGTTACTGTATCCGACAACCGTAGTTCCATCATCAGATACTGCTCTTGCATAGGAGAAAAACAACCCGCCTTCTAACAAACCACCCAGCCCTGCCATTCCATCTTCTTCCGTCCATCGGTATGCTTCGACCACACCATTTTCTCCGTGTAAAGAAGTAGTTATGCCCACTACCACCGAGCCGTCATAAGATACACCATTGGCTTGGCTGAAAGGAGCGTTCCAAGGTTCGG
>CAZKOC010000503.1:0-1337 GCA_964554275.1 uncultured Weeksellaceae bacterium | reverse complement strand
CATTTATCTCTTTGTAAGGTAATGATTACCATATTATAAAACCATTAAGGGGTTAAGGTCATGAAGAAATTTATAAATCTAATCTTAATCATCTTAACTTCTTAATGGTAAACAAATTAAGCTTCAGCAAATTCGGTTTTTACCAATTTGTATAATTTATCGGAAGGACGAATCCTGAAATCAATAGGAATAGTAATATTATCCCCTTTTTTTGCCGAATCAGAAGCCACATCCTCCACCATCATAGAAGAAATGGTTAATTCTTTTGCTCCGGTTGTAGGGCCGGTAACCAATATTTTGTCACCGATTTTCACATCGTAAGCTTCGATTTCAAACTGACCAATATTTGTTTTTGGGAAGAAATGTTTTCCTTTCCCTACATAAACTTTCTTTTGAGTTGCCATAGAACCGTTGGCAGGAGACCATTCTCCTAACTTCTGCCCTAAGTAATATCCACTCCAGAAACCTCTGTTGTAAACGGTTTGCAGTAAGGTCATCCAGTAATCGGTTTTTTCTTTAGAGAAAGTTCCATCGGCAATCGAATCAATTGCTTCACGGTAGCAACGAATTACTGTTGCCACATATTCCGGCGCGCGTCCACGGCCTTCAATTTTCAAAACTTTAATTCCGGCATCTGCAATTTCATCCAAGAAATCAATCGTACAAAGATCTTTTGGGGACATCATATATTCATTGTCCAACTCTATTTCAAAGCCGGTTTCCTGGTCGATAACAGTATATTTTTTACGACAATTCTGTTTACAGGCACCACGGTTCGCGGAAGAATTACTGGAATGCAAACTTAAGTAGCACTTCCCAGAAACTGCCATACACAAAGCACCGTGACCGAATATTTCGATTTCAACCAAATTTCCCGACGGACCGCAAATATTTTCTTTTTTGATTTGATCTGTAATTTTTTTGACCTGGCTTAAACTTAATTCACGACTTAAAACTACGGTATCGGCAAACATGGCATAGAATCGCAGTGTTTCTATGTTGGTGACATTGATTTGGGTTGAAATGTGAATTTCCATTCCGACTTGTCTCGCGTAGGCAATTACGGCCTGGTCCATCGCAATAACAGCAGTAATTTTTGCGTCTTTTGCTTTGTCGATCAGTGTTTTGATAACTGATAAATCATGATCGTAAATAATCGTATTGAGTGTGAGATAGGTTCTTACTCCCAATTTGGAGCAACGTTTTGAAATTTCCGGCAGGTCATCCATTGTGAAATTAATGGACGCGCGCGCGCGCATATTCAGCTGTTCTACTCCAAAATAGACAGAATCCGCTCCATTGTCCAATGCAGCTTGAAGTGATTCAAAATTTCCGGC
>CAZKOC010000502.1:0-1339 GCA_964554275.1 uncultured Weeksellaceae bacterium | reverse complement strand
GAAGCGTGTCCTGCACGTACTGGAAGCCGTCCAGGTATTGGGTGGTTACTATTTCGTTTACGTGTCTCACTTTCTTTTCTACTTTTTGTCCCGCGGCATTGTAAAAATTTTCTATCACCACACCTGAAACACCCTGAAAAGAAAAATCCGTTTTCAGACGATTTAAAGAATCAAAATACAACGAAACAACCTTTTGGTTGTTCCGTTTTTCTTTTCTTATCTTTCCTAAATTACTGAAAATCAATTTTATTTCTCTTTTAAATATTCATATCAACACTTCTGATACGCTACCTTCCTATCATCACCTCCTATTTATAGTTATAATTTTCCCATAATCGCATAGAAATGAAAAACATGACAATGTCAAAACATTATTATTAAATTCAAAATTCACATCATCTATTTCTTTAAGCATGGGTTTATATAAATACCCATTTTTATGAAAAAACGTTTCTTTGTGTAGGATTATTTTCTTGTTTTTTAAAGTGTAATTTCCATATCCATTTTCAGGAAGTCCAATTAATTTATCATTAAAATTTATATAAATGCGTTTTTTATTCTCAAATAAAATAACAATCATTCCACTTTCTTTTTCAAAAATTTGATACTTTAATAGACTTCCTTTTTCGCTTTTAATACTATAATGATTCGTTTTGTAATAAATCTCTCCATCTGGTAATAACAAATTTTTCAAAACGAAAAAACTTATAATGATGGTTATTGCGAGTATTAATAAAAACATTTTTTTCATATCTATGGATATTGTTTATAAGCAGGATTAACACCGCCAGGGTTAGGATTGGGGGTGGAATTACTATATGAATTTCCAACATATGTTCTATATACATATTGAGCATCTGAAGGTAAATGCGATGGATTTGAACCGAAATCAGTTGTCCTTACAACTCCAACAGTACTTGCACCGACAGAGTGTGTAGAAGAAATCATAATAGCAACATGACCTGTCGCATCTGAATAATGATTAGTAGCATATGCCACCACATCCCCCGCCTGAGGAGTTGTTGTTACTTCCCAACCCGGAATCTCATAATTTGCATCTGCCCATTGTCCAGCAGTTGGTGGAGAACCATTTCCAATAGCTCTATTAATAATATTTCCATTAGGAGTTCCCGGATCAGCCCCAGATTTTTTCAAAATATCATACACAAACTTATTGCATTTATTTGTATTCTCATCAAAATTATCTTTTTGTTTTTCATAAGCATAGCTAGTATCTCCGTCCTTAGAGTTTGCATTTTTCACTATTTGCTCTCTTGTCTTTTCAGGATCTCCATTATTAGGACTATTGTTTTTATTCTTATCATTATTCGAAGACTTA
>CAZKOC010000501.1:0-1341 GCA_964554275.1 uncultured Weeksellaceae bacterium | reverse complement strand
AAAATTTAAAAATGATTACATTTCATGAATTGGGCTTGAACAAAAAATTGTTACAAGCCGTGGACGAATTAGGTTTCGTCAATCCAACACCTGTTCAACAGCAAGCCATCCCGCAAATCTTAGAATCCGAAAAGGATTTGATAGCGTTGGCACAAACCGGAACCGGTAAAACAGCCGCTTTCGGGCTCCCGATTTTAGAGAAATTAAGTGTAGAAAGCAGAACAGTTCAGGCAATCATCCTTTGTCCTACACGTGAGCTTTGTTTACAAATTACCAAAGATTTAGAGAGTTTTGCTAAATTTTTAGGCAATGTGGCCATACAGCCTGTGTATGGCGGAGCTGACGCTGTAAAGCAAATCAACGGACTGAAAAAAAATCCGCAAATTGTAGTGGGGACTCCGGGACGTACTTTGGATCTGATCAAACGTGGCGCGTTGAAAATAAACCACATCAACTGGCTTGTTTTGGACGAGGCGGATGAGATGCTCAACATGGGTTTCCGTGAAGACATCGACGCGATTTTAGAGGGAACACCGGAAGAAAAACAAACACTTTTGTTTTCGGCTACCATGATGAAAGAAGTTCGCAGAATTGCAAATGAATATATGCACAAACCTGAGGAAATTTCCATCGGAAAAACCAATGAAGGGTCTAACGATGTGGAACACCACTACTATATGGTTCGTGCAAATGACCGTTATTTGGCTTTGAAACGTTTGGCGGACATCAATCCGAATGTTTACGGAATTGTTTTCTGTAGAACACGGAGAGAAACTAAAGAAGTGGCAGACGCTTTGATCCAGGACGGATACAATGCAGATGCTTTGCATGGTGATTTGTCCCAGGCGCAACGTGATACCGTGATGGATAAATTCCGCAGAAAACAATTGCAATTGTTGGTTGCGACCGATGTGGCTGCAAGAGGAATTGATGTGAATGAACTGACCCACGTTATAAACTACAACTTGCCGGATGATTCCGAAGTATATGTGCACAGAAGCGGCCGTACGGGAAGAGCTGGTAACAAGGGTGTTTCCATTGTCATAGCTCACTCACGTGAAGGGCGTAAAATCAAAGAATTAGAAAGATTGATCGGTAAAAGAATTGAAGCAAAAAAAGTTCCGACAGGAAAAGAAATCGTTGAAAAACGTTTGTTCGCATCAATTGATATGATCGAAAAAATTGAAGTGGACGAAGCACAAATCGGTCAATATATGGAAACCATCAACCAGAAATTAGCTTGGTTGGACAGAGACGAATTGTTGAAACGATTTGTTTCTTTGGAGTTTACCAATTTCCTTGAATATTATAAAAATGCAAAAGACCTGAATGTTTCGGAAT
>CAZKOC010000500.1:0-1343 GCA_964554275.1 uncultured Weeksellaceae bacterium | reverse complement strand
AACAGCGCTTCTGTATAAAGATTCGGCTTTCATTGCAAAAGATTCTCTTACAGCAACCATAAACAGGAGTCAGTATGAAATGAATAAAGTGAAATTTAAAACACAAGATTACCAAAATGAATTAAAGACTGAAAAAGAAAGAAAACGCGCCCAGCAAAATATATTTTTCGGTGCGGCAATTTTATCTTTAGTTCTATTTTTTTCGATATACAGAGGGCTAAGAAACAGAATAGTTAAACAAAAACAAGAGGCTGCCATCTCATCACTTGAACTGGAAAAGGAAAAAAAAGTACATCAGCTTGCCGAAAAACAAAAATTGTTAACAGAGAAAGAACTTGAAATGACCAAGCTGAAACAGGAGTCGTTAAAACATCAGGTTACTGAAAAAAACAGGAAACTTACTACCAAAGCCCTATACTTTACCAAAAGAAACAAACTCATACAGGACATTATACATACTATCGAGGTAAATAGCAGTAAAACAGACAATAAAGAAGTAGCCAGGCAAATCCGTGCTATAAAAAATATTCTTAAAGCAGACGACCAACAGGAAGATTTTATGAATCATTTTGAAAGTGTCAATCCCGATTTTTTTAAACGCATAAAAGAAAAACATCCACAACTTACATCCAATGATATTCGCTTTCTCTGTTATGTGTTTATGAACTTAAATTTAAAAGAAATAGGTTCTATTTTTAATATTACTTATAATGCTGTTGAAATACGCAAACGGCGTATAAAAGAAAAAATGGGGCTAAATAAAGAAGCATCTTTGTTCGACTACATTATTTCTATAGGAGATAAATAGTATTGCGTTTAAACTCAAAAAACAATGTTATTTTTTCCTTTTTGACCTGATGACGGTTTTTTTTTGTTCCTTTTTTTGATGCCTATGTCCCCTTTGTCAATATTTGTGCTCATTGATTTTGGCGGAAACCGAAAAGCCTAAACAGAGTAGGTAAAAATTAATAAAACAAAATCTTTTATGAAAGTAGAATTACTTTTTAAAACAACTTCCAAAAACAAATGGTATTGTTGTGGTATATTATTTTTTCTTCTTTTTGCCAATCAAGCCTTTGGACAAACAACCCGATACGTGAGTGCTTCTTCGGGAAACGATTCTGGTGACTGCACACAATCATCAAATCCATGCTCCACAATTGTGTACGCCATTGACCAGGCTTCATCAGGAGATGAGATCGAAATTGCCAACGGTATATATACTACTGGGGAGATTTACACCGACAAATCCCTTTCCTTGATTGGAGAAAGCACAACAGGCACTATCATTCAGGCCGCGGAAGAACCAACAAATCCTAATACAGGAGGAACACCTGTTATTT
>CAZKOC010000499.1:0-1344 GCA_964554275.1 uncultured Weeksellaceae bacterium | reverse complement strand
GGCTTATGATTTCTATATTGTTCTCATCCAGACCAAGTTCTTCGACCGTTTCACGTAAGGCGGTATATTGTAAGTTTATATCCTCCGGCTCGAACGAACCTCCGGGCAATGAATACTGATTGGAATGAACACCTTCATAAGAATGACGCAGGATAATCGGAAATTCTACATCACCCTCTTCATTTTCATACAACAGTATCAGGACAGAAGCAATTCTCGGATTGGTCTTTTTGACTTCTTCCAAATCAAAATCCTGACGATATGGAGGTGACAATAGTTTTTGTGCTTCGAATCCGGGCAAACCGGATTGGGAGTTTTCTATTTTTTCTCTTAATTGGCTTAAATACAATTGATTAATTTTTATAGTTTTTGTGTGTAATAATTGAAATCTTTCATCACGGTATCGATGAATTCTGCATCTTCGCCTTTTCCCTCTATTTCCATAACGCTTTCCAATTTATTTCGTAATCTTTTCAAGGTTGCATAATCTTTATTTTTCCTGGCTATTATAAAAGTATCCTTGATGATCCGCGCATCGTTATCAGTCAAACGGATGACCTGGCTGTAAACCGGCACATAAGACTCTCTTATATCTTCAAGTATTGTGATGTCAATGGATTGTTTTTCTCTTAATTTCAAAACTGTGGTCCCGGCAACTATGTCGCCTACACGTTGCGAATTACTTGTTCTGATGATAGAAAAAAATGCTACAAATCCGCTCATCATCAACATTAGTCCTGATAAAATCGAACCTGTTTCTTCCCCGAAAATTGGGATAAAAAATAAAATCATGAAGGCTCCCGTCCAAAAATCTACCAATCGAAAAGCCCAGCGTGTAAAATATTCCGGGAATCCAGCATGGTAACCATTCAACTTTACGACACGAATCCTGCAGAGCATCTTCCCAAAAGTCTGTCCGTTGAAAACATATTCAGTCCAAAGTGAATAAAACAATACCGGAAAAAGTAAAATTATGTAAATGATCTCGAGAAAAGTATTCAAATCAAAATAATAATCTGAATCCTCTGTCCAGATATTTCCATTTAAACCTAATAAAGAAAAAAATGTATGGGAAAGCAGCCATATATAGGCAATGATGATTGCCATATCTATTGCAAAAGCCAGAAAACGCCATCCAACTCCTGCGTGCTGTATGGTTACGTTAACATTTAAAGGTGTTTTAATCTGAATATTTTGCATAATTCTTCTATAAAATCTTTCTTCAAAGGAAAGAAGTAAACTCCATATATTTTTTTAATCGTTATTTATATATTTACGATGTAAAAAAATTAAATCGTTTTTGACCCAAACTACCAACAATTGCGAGAGGCAGCTTTCATAAAA
>CAZKOC010000498.1:0-1345 GCA_964554275.1 uncultured Weeksellaceae bacterium | reverse complement strand
TGGAACTCGAAGCAAGAGGCTATGATTGGGTAATTGAAGAAGCAAATGTTTAGACACAAGTATCAGGATACAAGTATCAAGACATAAAAAAAGTTTAGTCCTGCTACCTGCTACCTGCTACCAGATACAAAAAAGAAATGATTGATTTAAAAGAAAATTTGGTTTCGAGACATCTGGTTTTCAATGAAAAGAATTCCAAAAATAAATGGGTGGATGAACTTCGCCACGAAGCCATTGAATTATTTGATAAAATGGGTTTTCCGAATAAAAAGGACGAGGAATGGAAATACACCAATCTTGCGCCTTTGCTCAAAACCGATTATAAATTATTCCCGGAATCTGAAGAAATATCTGTTGGTTATCAGGACGTAAAGCAGTATTTCATTCATGATATGGATGCTTACAATATTGTATTTGTCAATGGGATTTACAGCAGCTATTTGTCAGATACCACACATGAAGAAGCCGATATTTGTGTGCTTTCGAGTGCGATGAATAAAATGATGCATCAACCCGTGATTGAAAATTATTACGGAAAAATCGCCGATAGAAACCAAAGCTTGGTTTCACTCAATACCGCATTCTTTAAGGATGGAGCCTATATTTATGTTCCTGATAATGTGATTCTTTCCAAACCGGTTCAGGTAATGTTTTTCTCGACGGCAAATGAAAGCGAGGTGATGTACCATCCGCGGAACTTTATTGTTTTGGGAAATAACTCTCATGCACAAATCATAGAACGTCACCAGACACTTAACGGGAAATCAAATCTCACTAACTCTGTTACCGAAATTCACATTGGTAAAAATGCAGAATTGGATTATTACAAAGTTCAGAACGATAGTATTGAAGCTTCTTTGATAGACAACACCTTTGTAGAACAGGAGCGTGACAGCCGCGCTTCTTTTCAGACTTTTTCGTTCGGTGGAAAATTAACCCGAAACAATTTGAATTTTGTCCAAAATGGCGAGAATTGTAATTCTATTCTGAATGGTGTGACGGTTATCTCAGGCAAGCAACACGTAGATCATCATACTTTGGTGAAACACAAATTTCCACATTGTGAAAGCCATGAACTGTACAAAGGAATTTATGATGAACAATCACACGGTGTTTTCAACGGAAAAGTTTTCGTACATTCTGAAGCACAAAAACTAAACGCGTTTCAGCAAAACAATAATGTGCTATTGACCAACCAGGCAACGATTGATACCAAACCTCAATTGGAAATTTTTGCGGATGATGTGAAATGTTCACATGGTTGTACAGTCGGGCAGTTGGATGACAGTGCATTGTTTTATATGCAGCAGCGCGGAATTCCGAAAAAAGAAGCAAAGGCACTTTT
>CAZKOC010000497.1:0-1347 GCA_964554275.1 uncultured Weeksellaceae bacterium | reverse complement strand
GAATCAGTTCGTTTTGTTTTTGCAATAATGCTGCTTCTATAAATTTTATAAATAAAGGATGAGGGCTTGCCACTGTACTTCTGTATTCCGGATGAAATTGGACCCCGACATAAAACGAGTGATTTTCGTATTCCATAATTTCCACCAAACCTGTATCAGGATTTATTCCTGTAGGTAAGAAATGGGCATTCTCGAAGTCTTCCAGGTATTCATTGTTAAATTCGTAACGGTGCCTGTGACGCTCCTGGATTAATTCTTCTCCGTAAATTTCATGGACTTTGGAATCTTTCTTTATTTTACAGCTCCAATTTCCCAGACGCATTGTACCTCCTTTGTTGGTCACATTTTTCTGCCCCTCCATCAGGTTAATAACCGGATGGGAGGTCTGTGAATTAATTTCAGCAGTATCAGCATCCTGGAATCCTAAGATGTTTCGTGCAAATTCGATCACCATAATTTGCAACCCCAGGCAAATCCCCAAAGTCGGGATGTTATTTCTCCGCGCATAATTGGCCGCCAATACTTTTCCTTCGATTCCTCTGTCTCCGAAACCGGGCGCGATGAGAATCCCATCTACACCTTTCAGCTTTGTCCCTATGTTTTCTTCGGTCAAATCACCCGAATAAACCCAACGGATTTTCACACCCGTATCAAAAGCTCCGCCCGCATGGGTAAATGCTTCTGAAATTGATTTATAAGAATCCTGCAGAGATGTATATTTCCCTACAAGCGCTATTTCTATTCTATTGGATGGATTTTTATGTTTGGATAAGAAATTGATCCAGCCTTCCAACTCCGGTTCCGTTTCGGTTGACAAATTGAGTGTTTCCAAAACCACCTGGTCGAAATTCTGTTTGTGCAACAGCAAAGGAACATCATAAATAGACTCTGCGTCTATACTTTCTATTACATTTCCTTTTTTCACATTGCAGAACAATGCCAGCTTTTCACGTACGTCTTTGGGTAAATGATGTTCGGTTCGCGCCACCAAAACATCTGCCCGGATTCCGCTTTCCATCAATTGCCGTACCGAGTGCTGCGTAGGTTTTGTTTTCAATTCGCCGCTTGCTGCCAGAAAAGGTACCAGTGTAAGATGGATCACCATTGAGTTTTTCTCTCCTATTTCCCAGGTCAGCTGACGAACAGACTCTATGTAGGGCAGAGATTCAATATCACCTACTGTTCCCCCGATTTCTGTAATGATAATGTCATATTTACCACTGCTGCCCAAAAGCTTGATTCTTCTTTTGATTTCATTGGTAATGTGGGGAATAATTTGAACGGTTTTGCCTAAATAATCTCCACGGCGTTCTTTTTCGATTACGGTTTGGTAAATTCTGCCGGTGG
>CAZKOC010000496.1:0-1350 GCA_964554275.1 uncultured Weeksellaceae bacterium | reverse complement strand
GGCAGCAGCAGAACTCAGCACCTTTACCTTTCAGCCTTTGGTAGGACTTACCAGTGAAACCCTTCCCAACCAGCAGCTTAAAAAATACGAATACGATGTTTACAACCGCTTGAAACTGGTACGCAATGCCGACCATGCCATTCTGGAACGCTTTCAATATAAATACAAATAAACCGGTACATGAACATCCATCGGGTCCTTCTCATCCACTGAACAATAAACATGAACACAAAACAAGAACATTCAGCAAGTACCGCCAGGGGAACAAAAAGCAGCCGTTGGCAGAGATGGCAGGGGATGGTTGTGCTGCTTTGCAGTCCCTTTGTCCTTCAGTCACAGACCCCCTGTACGGTGACTGCCAGCAGTGATAAAAATTACATTATCACCGAGCTCCTTCAAAAGGAAGAAACCCTGGAAAGCAACCTTCCGGCTTTAAAGGCACCGGATAAAATGACCACTGTTCAATACCTGGATGGTCTTGGCAGGCCCTTGCAGCGCATTGCCGTCAATGCCTCTGCTGCTTTAAAGGACGAGGTATCCTTCCAGGTATACGATCCTGCGGGCAGGGAAAGCAGGGTGTATCTGCCCTATACCGGCAGTGGCTGCGGCAGCTATATCAGCAATGCTGTAACAGCACAGGGCAGTTTTTACAGCTCGGCTGCCAACATTGAAACCACTGCTTTTCCATATGCAGAAACAGCCTTTGAACCTTCGCCCTTGAACCGGGTAACAGCACAGGGTGCTGCCGGAGCCCACTGGCAACTCTCCGGGGGACATACCTTAAACTATGAATACAGTACCAATACTGCCTCTGAGGTCAGGCTCTACAACCTGGGCAATGCAGCCTATGTGTATTACCCTGCAGGATCCCTTACCAAAAGAACAGTGAAAGATGAAAACTGGGTGAGTACCAATGGAACCAATGGTACAAAAGAAGAATTCAGCGACATAGAAGGGCACCTTGTTTTAAGCCGCAGTTATACCGATAACAAAACCTTTGATACCTATTACCTCTATGATCATTTTGGCAACCTGGCAACGGTCATTCCTCCGGCGGCAAGAGCCATCCTGGTGACAGGACCGGGTGCTGCAACGGCAGTGCTCAACAGTTTGTGTTATCAGTATACCTATGATACTTACAACCGGCTGATCGGAAAAAAACTTCCGGCCAGGGACTGGGACTACATCGTGTATGATCAGCTGGACCGGCCCGTGTTTACCCAGGACGGCAGTTTACGGCTACAGGGTAAATGGCTCTTTACCAAGTACGATGCCTTTGGAAAGGTGGCCTATACGGGCATTTACAGCAGCACTTCCAGCCGGCAGCACCTGCAGGATCTGCTCAATGAG
>CAZKOC010000495.1:0-1352 GCA_964554275.1 uncultured Weeksellaceae bacterium | reverse complement strand
TATAACCATCTACAAATGTTTCAACTGCCTTTAATTGCTCTTTAATATCAATATTTCTGCTACTGACATTTATAAAATAAAAACTATCCAAACCTGTATAGAGTTTGCCATTTACCAGTTTTGGAATGGAATCAGCGTAATAAGTCCTGAAATAGCCTCTGGGTACATTTATCTTTGAAAGAATGCTGTCCTTTTGGCTATAGGCTTTTACGAAAAATAAAAGAAATAAAAAGGAATATAGTGCTTTCTTCATCACTAATCTGCATAAAAATCTTCTACTACATACATTCTTCCGTTAGAATAAGTAGTTAAATTATTATAAAATTCATACTACATTATTCGGCCAAACAGTATATATTAAAGTCCACATTTATACCATAAGAAGCTAATTTAGGCAATACTTCTTTTTTTAATTGAAAATAAGGACTCACCTCAAAGTAGTAAGCGTAACAATTCAAGTTGCAATTAGAGTACTTATTAAAAATTTCTTTAAAAATCTTCTCCTTTTTATCTAGCATATCTAGCATATTTTCTATCGCATGATTCAAAAACACGGTTTCATGTCCATAAAAAACTTTCGTTTCTAGTTTCCAGAGATTATATTCATACACTTTTCCAGGTATTGCTTTTCTATTTTCTTTTTTAGTAAATGAAGTAAAATACTGCTCGCCCTTTACAAGAATCTCTGTAGCTTCAATATCAGTCAAATCAGTAATAATTGACGGGTGATCTGAATCTGTTCCTACAAGTAAAACACATCCCATTTCGTTTGGTTGGCTTTTATCATCTTTTATTTCAATTCTTTCTTTCATGTAGTAGAATTATTAAAATAGTTTTTTTAAATAATTATAAATATTATCAAATACAGGTTCATAATGATCACTTCCACTTTGTTTCCAAAAAATATTCCCCTTATCATCTTTATAAAAATCAATTGGACCTCCATTTCCTTGAGAAGGCTTATCCCCTCCATGTGGCTTAAAACCACCTTTTTGCAATAATTTCATCTGCTCTTTTGAAATTTTAGTCGGTTTTCCTTTAGGTTCCAACATTGATTTTATCTGGGTCATTGGAGGATGTGAGAGATACTCCAAAACAGAGATCATCTTCCCTAATGGAGTGCTTCGAATAATTGGTAACTCAAAAAAGTTGGGTGGATTAATTGCTATAGGACCACCATTTTGTAGTTGCATCAATTCCCACTCCCTGCTTTCCAGATTGGTCCCCTGATAGTTCAGACTGCCGGTATACTGATTATAGAGGTACCAGTCTTTATACCGCTCCGTCATCATCACCGTGTATCTTCTTCCTCCACTGTTACCCATTCCCCAGCCTCCGCGGCCAAATGCTGC
>CAZKOC010000494.1:0-1353 GCA_964554275.1 uncultured Weeksellaceae bacterium | reverse complement strand
CGAAGAAATAAAATGGCTCCCAAATGAGTAGAGTAGCTTTGTTCCTCAACGGGCAAGCCCCAAAGGATTTTCCGGATTTTAGACAATTCGAAGCAGTTTTTTGTACAGATGGTGCTTATAAGTATTTACGTGAAAATCAATTAATTCCGGATGTTGTAAGTGGTGATTTTGATTCTTTGTCAGTTGATGATATTCCTGAGGACATAGAAGTCGTTGAAACGCCTGATCAGAATTTTACTGATTTCGAAAAAGCATTACAAATTATCCACAAGCGAAATCATCAGGAGGTATATATATACGGAAGCAGTGGGATAGAAAATGATCATTTTTTAGGCAATCTTTCTACGGGACTTAAATTTAAAGGCAAACTGAGCCTGGTGTTCTTTGATGATTACAGTTATTATTTTTTCGCCGAAAAGAAAACAATACTTGAAGGCTACAAGAATCGGATTATTTCATTGTATCCGTTTCCGGTTGCAAAGAGCGTTTCTACGAGAGGCTTGCTTTATATTTTAAACGATGAAGATTTGGACTTATCTAAAAGAATAGGTATAAGAAATGAGGCTGTTGAAGATGAAATAACCATTACTTATAAAGAAGGGGAATTATTATTGTTTATTAAAAAGGAATAGGTTTTAAAAAACGTTATTTAACATAATATAAATTATAGGAAAAAAATATAATTATTAAATTTTATAAATTAGTTTAAAATTTCACCATGAAGACTTTTATTTTCACATTCATTTTGTTATTTAGTTTAACCTGTTACTCTCAGAGTTGCTATCAGTCTGACAAAAAACACACGGACAAAAACGTAAACTTTATTTTTTCAGATGATTTTGAATATGCTTTATTATCAATCAATGATGAAATAAATGATTCAGTAAATGGTTTTTATGTATTGAATAAAGCTTCTGACAACACCTATATTTTAATTTATGATAAATCTACTTTAACGATTATAAACAAAGAATCAATTGATTATAAAAAAAATGAAAATAATTTCTCATTTCATCTAAAGAAAATTAAATGCTCAAAAAAACAGAAAGATCATTATGATACATTATATAAAAGAATATTTGATTCTGACGGGATAGAATTTGCTCCGTAAACATATTTAGAATTAATTTGCATGGTCATAATAATTGAACAAATGAACGAAATATTAAATTTAGAGCCCAAAAATATCTGGAAAAACTTTTCCACGTTGAATGAGATTCCACGTCCTTCTAAAAAAGAAGAAAAAATAATTCAATTTATGGTGGATTTTGGGAAGAATTTAAATCTGGAAACCATCAACGATTCCGCTGGGAATGTGATTATCAAAAAACCGGCTACACCGGGAATGGAAAA
>CAZKOC010000493.1:0-1370 GCA_964554275.1 uncultured Weeksellaceae bacterium | reverse complement strand
TTGCGGCCGCTTCCGGATTTTTCTCCCCAATCCTCCTTGCCACGATTGCTGTTGTTGCCATGCTCAGCCCGATACATAACGAATAAATAACGGTCAGTACCGATTCTGTCAGCCCAACAGTTTGAACGGCAAAGCTGCTGTGCTCCAGATGTCCGACGAAGTACAGATCTACCAATGCAAAAACGGATTCCAAAACCATTTCCAGCATCATCGGAATGGCGAGAAGAACAACCGCCTTTTTTAAATTTCCGGAAGTGTAATCATATTCGTTTTCTCCTTTGATGGATTGAATAATGATTTTAAAATAATTAGATAATCTATTGGGTTGAATTTGAGATGTCATAAAATAATAGCTTGAATTGAAAAATATTTGAATCGTTTTCCGAAATGAAGATTCTTACGAAAAGAATCCAGAAGCTATTATTTCCATGGTTTTTGAATTTTAACGGAACAAATATAAAACAAATCATTAAAATCAAAAAAGACTCCCAAAAATGAGAGTCTTAATTATTTTACACAAATATTATTTTCCTTTATATGGACTTGCATTGTAATAAGACATCGCTTTTGGCATAATGGACTGAATCTGCGCAATACGATTTCCGGGATTGGGGTGTGTGCTCAAAAACTGTGGTGGTTTTTGCTGACCTTCAGATGCCTGTTGCATTCTTTCCCAGAATGCAGTGGCTTCCTGTGGGTTATAGCCCGCCATTGCCATCAGATACAATCCGGCTTCATCAGCATCCAGCTCCATGCTTCTTCCGTATTTCAGCATTCCCAACTGTGCTCCAACCGGGTATAGCTGATTGAATATATTTTTCCATTGGTCATTGGAAATAGCCATATTTCCACCTACCATAATACCCTGAGCGACCATCGCGTTGCTTACCTGTTCCGCGCTGTGTCCGGCCAAAGCATGTGAAACTTCGTGCCCCATTACTACCGCAACACCGGTTTCTCCTTTACATACAGGCAAAATCCCTGAATAGAAAGCCACTTTTCCACCCGGCATACACCATGCATTTAACTGGTTGTTTTTGATTAAAGTAAACTCCCATTCGTAACCTTGTAAAGCACTGGACATGCCTTTTTCTGCGTAGAATTTTTCAGCAGCATATTTGATTCGTTGTCCTACAGTGGTGATCATTTTTGCATCGGCAGAAGTTTTGTCAACCTGACTTTCTTGTAAAACTTCATCATATTGGGCAAATGCCTGTGGAAATAGTTGTGCGTTGGAAACCAAAGAAAGGGATTGTCTTCCTGTCAAGGGATTCGTTGCACAGCTCCACACAATCAGCACAAACAGAGATAATATTCCGATTTTTTTCATTTTATTAGGTTTTTATATAGTTTGTTAAAATTACAATTAT
>CAZKOC010000492.1:0-1389 GCA_964554275.1 uncultured Weeksellaceae bacterium | reverse complement strand
ACTACAATGGCCTGTTCATGCCGGGTTATGTAAAATGGGAAACCAATTACAATCCTGCACCGGTCGGTTTAAAATTCATCGACCACATGGTTGGAAATGTGGGTTGGAACCAAATGAACGTTTGGGTGAAATGGTTCGAGGACATTATGGGATTCGTAAATTTCCTTTCATTTGATGATAAACAAATTACGACTGAATACTCGGCTTTAATGTCAAAAGTAATGGCAAACGGAAACGGAAGAATTAAATTTCCGATCAACGAGCCGGCTGAAGGAATGAAAAGATCTCAAATTGAAGAATACCTGGATTTCTATGAAAGCCCTGGTGTACAACATTTAGCACTCGCCACCGATGATATCATCAAAACGGTAGCAGATATGAAATCAAGAGGTGTGGAATTCCTGTCAACCCCTCCTCAGACTTATTATGATGCTATTCCAGAACGCTTGAGAGATCATATGGATAAATTCAAAGAAGACATAAACGAGCTTCAGAAATTAGGAATCATGATCGATGCGGATGAGGAAGGTTATCTGTTGCAAATTTTCACCAAACCGGTGGAAGACCGCCCTACCCTATTTTATGAAGTAATCCAAAGAATGGGTGCCAGAGGATTCGGTGCAGGAAATTTCAAAGCATTGTTCGAATCCATCGAAAGAGAACAGGAAAAAAGAGGGACTTTGTAATTAATTTCTCTCTAAATAAATCTAAAAATGCTCCTGAGATCAGGAGCATTTTTATTTTGTTTAAAATCATATTAAATAAGTGATTACATTAGGTGTTTAATTTTTAACACATGAAGAAAATTTTATTCTGTTGCATTACCCTGTTGAGCATTGGGGTCTTCGCGCAAACAACAAAATCAGTTGCTCAGAAAATTAATCGGTTAGAATCACAAAACACTCAATTTAAACAGTTCAATGTACTGAATGAAATAAGTCAGAGAAATTTAACAGTAGAGAGTGTTGTTAATTCTGCAACACTGGCTAAGATAGATTTAAATTCAATCAATTCTATTTATGCACAGAAAAACACTACGCTTGAAATATCAATTCCTTATCAGGGTGAAATTATTGATGTTCGATTGTACAGAGTAAATCTTTTTACAGAATCATTTAGTTTAAAAACAAATAAAAAGGAATCCGTCGATTATGTTCCCGGAGTATATTACAGAGGAATTATAAAAGACAATCCAAATTCTTTGGCTTCGTTTAGTTTTTTTGAAGATAAGTTTTCCGGAATTATTTCCGCTAATGAATTTCAAAATCTAAACATCGGCAGGTTACAAACAGAAAACAATAAGACAGATTATGTGGTTTACTCAGATTTAAACATGAATGTTGTAAATGATTGGAACTGTGAAACAGATGATTTTGTAAAGGATGCTTA
>CAZKOC010000491.1:0-1392 GCA_964554275.1 uncultured Weeksellaceae bacterium | reverse complement strand
CTGTAGGGAGAATGATTGTCAACCCTTCTCATTATGGAACTTAAATTGATGTCTGCCAAAAGAGAGAGCGCCTGGTACTCGGTTTTGCCTTCCCACGCATAATAGGTACCATAATGCTCCATACCCTGATTGTGCTGGTTAGTCCTTCCCATTTGATACATCAGGCTTATACCATAAGCATGTGTGATTTGTTTGGTAAGCTGCGCCTGGAAATCATATCCGGGAGTAAATTTACCGCTACCCCAACTCACAAAATCCGCACCCTGGAGTAGATTTCCCCCGGCATAGATAGCGAAAGACCAATCGTTGAACTTTTTGTCAGCATTGGTAAAGCTCTTAGTGTTTTTAGGAACAGGGCTCGTGAGCCTGTCGGTATTGTCTTCTTGAGAAAATAGATTTCCCGAAATAAAAAGCAAGGACAATACAACTAATTGTAGTTTTTTATTCATAGATTTATTTTTTGGTGGTTGTTGATTTACAAACAATTATTAATAATAAATGTTTGAGTTGCAAATTTAGAAAAATAATCTGTTTATTAAAATTTGAGAAGAGTTTTTACAAAATTTCTTGATCTTATCTGATGATGAGGAAGCATTAAGCGGTTGCTTTCAAAAATTAAATTATTGAATATCAGTATGTCAATATCTATAATTCTATCTTCGTACAAAGCAGCTGATTTAGGTTTTGTGTAAACCCTACCCATTTCTTTTTCAATAGATTTGACTGCATTCAAAACAGAGACAGGTGAAAATTCAGTTTGGATGAATAGTGCTTGATTTAGAAAATTATTATTTGATTCAAAGCCAACCGGTTCCGTTTCTATAATTTCAGAATTTTTTATAATTTTGCCAATCCTTTTGCTGATAAGCTCTTGCGCAGTTTTTATATTAAGATTTTTATCTTCTAAATTGGCTCCGAGTAACAAAACAACTTGATTGTGCGACATATCTGCAAAGTAATAAATTATATAGCTTAAAACAATGAAAAAATTCTTTGGAAATGTATTTACCGTAGTTATTGGAAATTTCCTGACTTTTGCGTTCATCGCACTTGTGATCGGCGGTATTATCCTGGTTTCTGCAATACCTTCATTTTTTCAGGGTAAAGGACCGAAAGATGGTTCTGTATTGGAGATCACCCTGAATTCTCCCATAAAAGAGAGCAGCATGGATAATGAGGTTTCTTTGTTTGGATCGGCCCCCGGCAGCCAAATTTACTTAAGAGACATTCTGAGGTCTATAGAAAAGGCAAAAGAAGATGATAAGATAAAGGGAATCAGCTTAAGGGTCGGAACTTTTAACGGAGGAGCAACTCAGTTGGCCGACGTCAGGTCTGCATTAGAAGACTTCAAAGAAAGCGGGAAATTTATCTATGCTTATTCTCATAATTCAA
>CAZKOC010000490.1:0-1399 GCA_964554275.1 uncultured Weeksellaceae bacterium | reverse complement strand
GTGTCGCGAGAAGGCTGCAAATGTACACAGACCTTCAATACGGTGCAAGATTGTCTATGCCTAAACCCGGAACAGGATTGATTTCTTCGGCCGATGAAGCATTTAATTCGGCTGTCGCGAATTCTATCGGAGTAGTTTTCATCAACGAACAATATGACAAATACATTTTCTCACCTATCGGTTTGACGCAAATACTGCTTCAATTGCCTGAAAATTCCGCTTACTCTTTAGAACTCAAAATAAAACCGAACACTTCCTTCGGGTCTGTAAAAAAATCTTTACAAAATACACTTGGAAGTTCAGTTGTGGTACAAACGAGACAAGATTTAGATGCTACTTTTCTGAAAGTGATGAACGTAGAAAACTTAATCATTTACCTGATTTTTACTTTAGTCATCATCATTGCTTCATTTAATCTTGCAGGAGCTATCATCATCATCATCATCGATAAAAAAATGCAGATAAAATCCATGTGGAGTTTCGGGATGCCAAAAGAACAAATCAAACAGATTTTCTTTCAGACAGGTTTATTAATTACAGTATTTTCAATCTTATTTGGTTTGACTTTAGGCAGCACAATAGGCTTTTTACAAAACGAATTCGGCCTGGTGATGGCAAGTCCATTCGTGGCATTTCCGTTTGAATTTACAATTAAAAATTTATTGGTTGTAATTATGACGGTATTGACTATTGGCGGAGGAGTTTCTTATCTGGTTTCGAGAAAATTGCCAAACTAATTCTTCTATTTATACTTTAATTCCAATTCTTTGGCATAAGGAGTATTGTCCTCTATTTTCCAGTTATAAACTTTTGCCAGCCTGTAGATTTCACCAAGGTTTTCAATCAGTTGCGCATGTGCTTCTTTTTCCAATTTTGGTTTGTCAATCGTTTTTTCAATATGTTTTACGGCTCTTTCTTTTATGGCATTTAACTCATCTTTGTCGAAAGAATTGAATCTACTCTGCTCCAGATCATAAAACTGCACATCAGGATATACCTGAAGTTCCACCGGGGGAACCTTATTGATATAAATAACTTTATCACCGGAATCCACTTCAATTTCCAGTTTTTTCAAATCATAAGTTGCCTGAACTTTGGCATTGACCAAAAACAAAACCTTTTTATCAAAAGAAAAATAATTCTCTAAACCGGGAAAAGTACGGCTGCTTTTGTGGGAATAAACATCGGAAAAGGTCTGTTCCGCAACAATGAGTTTATTGAGTTTTTGGATTTCGTACGCAATTACATGAGATTCATTGGTAGAAGACGTAGTTTGAAATTGCTTCATAATGAAATAAGTAAGCAATGCTCCAAACAAGATTCCTCCTATTATATAAATTAATCTTTTCAATCTTCAGCGTAATTCGGTGTATTTGCCATATCATTTACAATCATCAGG
>CAZKOC010000489.1:0-1410 GCA_964554275.1 uncultured Weeksellaceae bacterium | reverse complement strand
CGGCTGATTTGGGAAATCTCCACGCCAATGGTAAACGCAAGCTTTTCTTGTGTAAAGCCTTTTTCCTGACGAATCTTTTTCAGGTTTTTGCCAAAAATATTTAGAAATTCTTTGTTTCTGAGTTGTCCCACATTCAAAAGTGCAGGAATGAGCAAATAAACCTATAAGCAAATTTGCTTAGTCAGTTGAAAAATAGAATGTTTAGGTTTGCATAAGAAAGCTCAATTTAAATATTGAAATAAATTACTCTTATGCCCAGCCTAACTTAATGCGCCTAAGTTTAAAGAATTTAGGCGTGTTTTTTTGAAAAATTATTCCAGCTTCTTATAAAAAAGCAATTCATGATCCGGAAACAACTCCGGGTGAAAAATCGCGGCCAGATCTTTCAAAACCAAATCGGGTCTTGCTGTTCCTGTTTCAAAATAATCATTTGCTCCTTTTTCCGTTATGCGTTTGTTCCAATTGTAAACTTCACCTGATTTAAAAGCAGAAAACCATTCGTAATTTTTATAACTTGCTAAAAGGGAATTTTTATCAGGAAAATCACCGGCGTTTATCCAAACGTCAGCATTATTTGCCTTCTCAAAAACAGTCTCAAAAGATAAATTCAGCGAACCTGACGATTCATCAGACAACCATAAATAATCTCCTCCGGCGTCTGCAATCATTCCTGCTTGAAAGCTTTTTCCGCCGGGCATATACCAAACGTCCCCATAAATTCGATTGGCGAAAACGGATGGATTTTCAGATTTATTTTTCTGAACCAAAGATGTAATTTCATTGTAATTTTTTTCTATTTCTGTAAAACGTTCACTGGCTTCTTTCTCTTTCCCAAAAAGGATTCCGAAGAGTCTTATATACTCGGCACGTGCCAGTGGATTCAGCTCCTCATATTCATCAATATAAATCACCTTAATATTTTCTTTTTCCAGCTGTTCATGAAATTTCGCCAGAGTCGGGCTTGAAGTCGAAAAGAAAACATCGGGTTTGTTGATCAGAATTTTTTCTATGAAAATTTCGTCAAAAGTACCGATGACAATAGTTTTTTCTTCACTTATTCTTTGTTGAAATTTTGGATTGTAAATGAAGTCAGGCTGACTTATCCCTGTTATTTTATCAGTTAAATCCAATTCACTCATATAAGCGATCGCGGAAGTCGGGATGGCCATTGCAGTTTGTAAGGGCAAATCATTTTTTGAAAAATAAATAGTTTTTCCTCCCGATTTGCATAAAATGGTATCATCTGTTTCGGTAATTTCAACTTTTGTAATATGTTGGAAAACAGTATTATTGTCAACATCTATAAGTTGATCACCTTTGCTTTTACAGGAGAAAACAAACAAGAGGAAAACAGAAAGAATTTGAATAAATTTCATAGCTGCAATTTAATGAATTTGGTCAAAAAATAAA
>CAZKOC010000488.1:0-1417 GCA_964554275.1 uncultured Weeksellaceae bacterium | reverse complement strand
GAACTACGGCAACGATTTGGACTCGAAATTGCACAAGGAACCGAACCGTATGTAGGGCTATTGGGTGAACCTGAACTAGTTCACCGCGCTGCACGTAATCCGTTACACGGGCAGCTGGCGGTACGCAACGTGTTAGTAGCTACCTTTGTAGAAGCTTAGACCGCTATTGTCAGGCCGAGTGGCAGCCATAAGCCAACAAACATGGCCATAAGCAATACAACGTATTCTATCTTGCGGTCTATCTTGAAGCGTTCACGCGAAGCAAACACTAAGCCGATTAGCAGACCCACCGGTAATGGAATCTGGTAGGAGCCACCGTCAATTCGAACCCAGAATGATCCAAGAATCAAAAATAGCACCATTTTCAAGAAGTAGGTACTGTCGACTTGCTGAGTGGATCTTTTAGCTTTAGCTTTTATTTTGGTTTTAGTAGGCATAAGCAGAATTATACCACAGCGTGAGCTAACCCTTAGGAAGCCATAAAATAGAAGTAAGCTTGCCGGTTACAAACTTGCCTGAAGTATGCGAACCAGGTCGGCTAATATCGTGCATGACCAAGCTTTCGTTCAGACTCACCCGTTCCTCTTGGGGCGCTCCTGAACTTCTTAGAAACGCAGCAGCTTGATGAACGCCTGAAGGCACGATTGGCCTTTGAAGAATTCTCGTTAAAAGGGGGTCCCCATTGGGGTGCGGTACTTCAAATAAATATTGAGCGTTATTGTCGGTCTCGAGGTAAATACTGCTGGCGCCCAACCAAATAACTCTTTCGGCTGGAGCACCAAACTGCTTTAACTCTGCCAATACTTCGTCAACAGGCGGATACTCAACATGATGTGCCATAGAGGCAACACCAAGCGGAAGAGGATCTATATCTAAGCTCATCGTCTGTTACAATATACTACATTTTGATTTCAGCGTCACAACCAGCTGGCAAGCTGAGGTTCATGAGGCTGTCGATGGTCTTTGGAGTTGGCTCCAAAACGTCGATGATACGCTTGTGAGTTCGCATTTCGAACTGTTCACGACCTTTTTTGAAGACGTGCGGACTTTTGACCACAGTATAAACAGTCTTCTTAGTTGGCAGTGGGATCGGGCCAGCGATAGTTGCGCCAGTGCGAAGTGCGGTGTCGACGATCTGCTTAGCAGACTGGTCGATTACTTTGTGATCGTAGGCCTTGAGGCGAATACGAATGCGTTGCTTGCCGCCTTCGGCTTTAGCAACTGGTTTTTTGGCTTCTGCCATAATGATTGCTCCTAGTGCGAAGTAACATCTTTACCTTGTTATACAGAACAATGGTAACGACTTTTAGTCTTCACGATTAATTTACTAGCTGATTATATAATATAGCTAAGCTTAAATAAAGCTATTTAGCAGAATTAACGAGCTTCTTCTGATCTTCATTTGCTTTTTTTGCAG
>CAZKOC010000487.1:0-1420 GCA_964554275.1 uncultured Weeksellaceae bacterium | reverse complement strand
TTTCGATTGGAGCTTCCTTCCCGTCATATCGAATACTTCAACTTTGGCTGTTTGGTATTGTTCTGAGATGACGATGTTGGTAAACTGGTTGGTTGGATTTGGGTAGATTTCAACCAGCTGTCTTTCCTCTTCCTGTTTGTTCTTTTCTCCGAGTTTCACTACCCAGAAGTCATTTCCTCCGATGGAGGCCCTGTCCTTGTCATCCGATTTCTTTGAATCGGAGTTCCCCGCCAGTATATAGCCGCCGTCCCTTGTCCGGGTAAGCCCTTTGAGCTGGTCGGTGTCCTTGCCGCCGATGGTCTTGCTCCAGAGCATTTCTCCCCTGTCGTTTATCTTGAGTGCGATGTAGTCGTTGATCCCCTTGTTGTCGCTTCTTCTTCCCAGTGTTTCAGTCGAGGCATAGCCTCCCAGCAGGTAGGTGTTGTCTTCCGCCCTGGTTACGGAGACAAGCACATCCCACTGACCGAAGTCATAGGTATTGTCCCAGATAGGTTCTCCGTCTTCTGTGATCTCAACTACCCAGAAGTCCGTCCCGTTACTGCTGTCTGATTTTTTTGTTTCCGATGTAGGGCTGTTGCTGCTTCCGGCTAATAGGAATCCGTTTCCCGTTTGTATGATGCCTGCAAGGGATTCGTCTGCCTCTCCTCCGTAGGTTCTCTGCCATTGCTGTTCTCCCTTCAGGTTTGTTTTGATTATCCAGAAATCCCCCATCCCCAGGTTCTCCGCCGTCTTGTCCGATGAAACCATCGAATTGGAGGTTCCCGCCATCAGGTAGCCGTCTTCTGTAATCAGGATGCTTTTGAGCTGGTCAGCGAACATTCCCCCGTAGGTGCGTTCCCATTCAACCTCTCCCTGCGGGGATAATTTAATTACCCAGTAATCAAAGCTTCCCCTTGACTCTTCCGATTTGTTCCCGATGGTCTTTCCCTTTTCATCTTTGAGGGGTGAGGAGTCCGAACTTCCTCCTATGATGTAGCCTCCGTCAGGGGTCTGCTGTATGCTCTGAAGCTGGTCATTGCCGATCCCTCCCAGTGTGACCTGCCATTCTTCCTTTCCTTCGGGATTGATCCTGATGATCCAGAAATCCATGTTCCCGAATCCGGGATGTTTCTTATCTGCTGATTGTGGCGAGTCTGAGCTTCCTCCCAGTATGAATCCACCCTCTTTTGTCAATCCCACGCTATAGAGGTAATCGCTTCCCGAACCGCCGAATGTTTTCTGCCATTCCATCTTCCCGGATTCGTCCATCTTCCACAGGAAATAATCCAGGTCTCCCTGTCCTTTCTCTGACTTGTTTCCCGAATCCTCTGAAAAGGAGCTTCCCGCTAGCAGGAACCCGTAGTCAGGCGTCGCCTTCACGTCATAGAGGTATTCGCTGTGAACCCCTCCCAAAACCTGCTGCCATTCCACCTGCTGGGAA
>CAZKOC010000486.1:0-1467 GCA_964554275.1 uncultured Weeksellaceae bacterium | reverse complement strand
TATCCGTAACCTGCGCTCCTCTGGCACGCATCGCTGTAAACGCTTCGTGTCCCGGAGTATCTAAAAATGTTATTCTCTGTCCTGCGGGTAATTCTACATTATATGCTCCGATATGCTGTGTAATTCCTCCCGATTCTCCCGCAATTACATTGGACTTTCTTATATAGTCTAGTAAAGATGTTTTACCATGGTCAACGTGACCCATTACCGTAACGATTGGAGCCCGTGGAAGCAAATCTTCTTCCGCATCCTGTATTTCTTCTTCTGCGGCTACTTCTTCTTCTGCATTGGTAAATACAACTTCATATCCAAAATCATCAGCAACCATTTGGATGGTATCAGCTTCTAATCTTTGGTTCATGGTTACCATGATTCCCAATGACATACAGGCAGAAATAACTTCGGTAACCGCAACATCCATCAGACTGGCCAACTCATTCACAGTAACAAACTCTGTTACGTGAAGTGTTTTATCCTGATCCATGGCTTCCTGTTCCAAAGCTTCTATCTCACGACGTTCTTTTCTTTTGTCACGTCTATGTTTAGAGGATTTGGACTTAACTCCTTTATTGGTAAGTTTTTCTAAAGTTTCTTTGATTTGTTTTGAAACTTCTTCATCAGTAAGTTCAGCGGGTTGTCTTCTTACAGGAGGGCGATTGTTATTATTTCCTTGTCCCGGCCTATTTTGATGAGGCGGTCTGTTTTGCGGACTCTGATTATTCCCTCCGGGTTTTACGTCATCTAATTTAACGTCCTTTCGGATTCTCTTACGTTTCTTTTTATTCTCGTTTTCTTTCTTTTGTTTCTCTTTACGCTCTTCTGCTAATTTTTTGTCTTTTTCGAATTCGGACAAATCCAATTTTTTACCCGTAAAGTTCGGACCATCTAATTTTTGGTATTGGGTTCTTATTTTATCAGGTTCAGAAGATTGGGGAGCTTCGGCTGGTTTTTCTTCTTTCTTTGGTTCTTCCTTTTTTGGTGCTTCAGGTGCCTTAGATACCTGAGGTTCTTCCTGCTTCGGTTCCTTTTTGGGTTCTTCCTTTATTTCTTGTTTGGGTTCTGATTTAGGTTCAGGTTTTGGCGCTTCTTCTTGTTTTGCTTCAACCTCTTTTTTAATCTCAGCCTCTTTTGGTTTTGGCTTGAATTGATCCAAATCAATTTTACCGATTGTCTTAGGACCTTCTAATTCAACCTTTGGTGTGGAAATGATTTCCGGTTCCGCCGGTTTTAGTGCAGGCTCTTCTTTTACCGGCTCGGATTTTCTTTCCGGTATTTTATTTATCACAACTTCTTCGGACGCTGCTTTTTGTTTTGCATCTGACTGGAATTCTTTTATCAAAACTGAATAAGTGTCCTGGTCGATTTTCGTGTTTGGTGTACGCTCGACCTGAATTCCCTTCTCGCTCAGAAAGTCAACCGCGCGATCGATAGAGATGTTTAATTCTTTAAGTACTTTATTTAATCTTA
>CAZKOC010000485.1:0-1474 GCA_964554275.1 uncultured Weeksellaceae bacterium | reverse complement strand
CCACCCCTCTTACACTTTCAATCTGAATAGAAGGGTCTTCGGAAAGATATTTCCGCAGGCGGCTTACAAAAACATCAAGGCTTCTTCCGCTGAAAAAATCGGCTTCCTGCCATAGGTGATTGAGTACGTCATTTCGTTTGATCAGTTGGTTTTTATGCTGAATGAAATAGCTCAGCAATTGAACTTCTTTCTCAGTTAACGTTTTGGTAGAACTGATTGACCTCAAAGTAAAATTCTCCGGTTCAAAAGTGAAAATACCGATCTGGAAAACATCCACTTTGGGTAATTCCGCTTTTCGTTTCCGTTTTAAAATGTTTTGAATCCGGAGGATCAGCTCGTCTGCATCAAAAGGTTTGGTGATGTAATCATCTGCGCCGAGCTTAAGCCCGGTAAGGATATCCTCCTTCATTTTCCGTGCGGTAACAAAAAGGTAAGGCAGATCGGGATAGGCGGATTGTAATTTCTGGGCAAGGGTGAATCCGTCTTCTTTGGGCATCATCACATCAAGAATTAAAATATCATATTCGTTTTGTTTCAGTTCTTCACGGGCTTCTACCCCATCATAAACCCGGTGAACCTGAAATTTATTCAGTTCCAGGTACTGTTTCAGGAGATTGCCCAAATCCAAATCATCCTCCACAATCAGTACACGAATCATCTTACCGGAATTTTTAAAATAAACGTACTTCCTTTTTTCAGGGCGCTCTGCACAAAAATGCTACCTCCCAAACCGTCCATGATCTGCTTACAAATAAACAATCCGAGTCCCAGTCCTTTAACATTGTGCTGGTTCCCTTCCGAAACCCGGTAAAATTTATCAAATATTTTTTTCTGTTCCTTCGTCGGAATCCCAATTCCATCATCCTGGATTTCAATAAAGTAATCCGAATTATCCTGAAATGCTTTCAATCGGATTTCGCTTCCGTCCGGACTGTATTTCTCAGCATTCTGCAATAAATTTTGAATGACTCTGCCCAGCTGATACGTGTCGGTTTGGAGAAACAATTCATCGGACTCCAGCTCAACTTTCAGCGAATGTGTTTCCGACGAAAAATCAGAAGTGAATTCTTTCAGGAACTGAACGATTTCCACACGCTGTAAATGAATTTTCTGCTTATCCACTGAACTTTCCACTACACGGTCTACAATATTCTGAATCCGGTTATTCTGCCGTTCCATTGAGCCGGCGAGTTGTCTGACCATTTCAGGGTTTTGGTACACTTCCTCATTTTGAAATGATTTTACAATTAAGTTCAGTGAGGTCAGCGGCGTTTTTAGCTCGTGAGTAATGTTATTGGCGAAATCGGTTTTGACTTCGGCAATTTTTTTCTGCTTGATGAGCGAACGGTACATCCAGAAAAATAAAATAATTACGGCTAAAATCAAAAATATGGCTGCCGCCAGCATCAACGACATTTTTCCCCATATTTTTTTCTCAAAGTTGGTGATATCCATATCAACCGAACTCAAATGA
>CAZKOC010000484.1:0-1478 GCA_964554275.1 uncultured Weeksellaceae bacterium | reverse complement strand
CTCCAGCCATGAATTCCCATTCTGTTTCCGTCCACAAATGAAAGTGATTTCAGGTATTCCACCCCTTTCATCTGGTCCGCCATTTCAACCTGACCCGCTTTTCTGAAAATTGCCTGTTCAAATTCAAGTCCGCGGTTACTGCTTCCACGTCCATCCATTACAAAAACCACATAACCGTTCTGCGCCATGTAATCATACCAAAGATTTCCGCTTGCGGGAAAACGGTTTAAATTCATTTGTGCGTGAGGACCATTGTACAAATAAACGATTACCGGATATTTTTCGGATGAATTAAAATCAGTCGGATAAACCAGCTTGCCATACAAATCAGTTCCGTCATCGGCTTTCAAAGCCACATTCTCCACTTTTGGCATTTGGTAATCTGACAAAGGATTTTTAGCTGTTAAGATATTTTTTGTGAATTTTTTGTCGGTTGAAATAACATCAATTTTTCTTGGAGTCGTTTCATTTGTCCAATTATCGATTGCATATGTTCCGGCAGAATTAACCGTGAAATTATGATAGCCTTTTTCCACGTCAATTCTCTCCATCTTCCCGTTTTCCCAATTGACAGAATACAAATGTTCTTCCATCGCACCATCCTTTGTAGAAGTGATGAGCAATTGCTTTTGTTTTTCATTTTTACCAACGATTTCGTTTACCAGCCAATTACCTTTTGTAATTTGATTGACTAATTTTCCGTTCAGGTCATAGCGGTACAAATGCATAAATCCGTCACGCTGGCTCCACCAGACAAATTCTTTTCCGTTCGGTAAGAAATACAATTCATTCTGGGGTTCTACATATTTATCATGTTTCTCTTCAAATAAGGTTTTAATTAATCTCCCCGAAGCCACATCATATTGATTCAATTTCAAATGATTCTGATCGCGGTTCAAAACACCCACAAAGATAGATTTCTCATCTGGGCTCCAGGTTAAAGAAGTCAGGTATTGATCTTTTGGCTCGCCCGTTTGCAGAAAAATTGTTTGATTCGTTTTTGGGTTGTAAACCCCAATTGTAACCTGGTGTGAAGTTCTTCCCGCAAAAGGATATTTGATGTTTTTATTCACCGCAGGTGTTGTATTCCAGTCAATGATAGGGTAATCTTCTACCATCGACTGGTCCATTCTGTAAAATGCCAGATAAGCTCCTTTCGGTGAAAAGAAAGTTCCTTTATAAATCCCGAATTCCTCTCTGTGAACAGATTTCCCGTTGACGATTTCATAGCTTCCGTCTTTGGTGATCTGATGTGTTTTACCATTGGATTCAATCCAATACAAATTGTTATCTACAACGTAAGCCGTTGATTTTGTGTTGAATTCAAATTCATCTACTTCTGCATTTTCAGGCAACGAATATAATTTTTGCGATTTTTTATCGGACTTATTCCACAAAACATATTGATTCCCCTGCTTGAAGTATGCTTGATTTTCATCTATCCAGTTCAGCTGCGGAACAGATTTCATATTGAATTC
>CAZKOC010000483.1:0-1479 GCA_964554275.1 uncultured Weeksellaceae bacterium | reverse complement strand
TCATCAAGGATTACAAAGATTATGATGTGTTGATTGAAGGTAATACAGACAATGTACCTATCAATAAACCAAATATCAGAAATAACTGGGATTTGAGTACACTTCGTGCATCTTCAGTAGTTCAGGCATTACAAAACCAACACGGTGTTGATCCTAAACGATTGACTGCCGGTGGACGTGGTGAGTATAACCCGATTGCCAGCAATAATAGCGAAGAAGGTAAAGCGAGAAACCGTCGTACACAAATTATCATCACACCTAAGTTAGACCAGTTTATGGAATTGATTGGTCAGGCTCCGGATGTTAAGTAGTAAAGACAATTAAGATTCCAATAAAAAAATGGCGGGCTTTTTATGAAAGTCCGTCTTTTTTTGTGCCCATTCTTTGATGGTTTTGGTAGAAATGAACTCATCTTCCATAGTCAGATTACAAGCGACACAAAGTAAAGTCGAGGGATTGCAAAATTTAATCAAGTCTTCTACCAACTGATTATTCCTGTAAGGAGTTTCCATAAAAATTTGTGTCGAACGATTGTTGCGGCTTTCTGATTCCAATTTCTGAATTGCTTTTTTACGTTCTGATTTATCTATGGGTAAATAACCGTGAAAAGCAAACTGCTGGCCATTCATTCCGGAAGCCATTAAAGCAAGTAAAATGGATGAAGGCCCTACCAAAGGAATGATCTCTATGTCTTTTTTATGTGCTAATCGAACCAGCCTTGCTCCGGGATCGGCAACAGCAGGCAATCCTGCTTCGGAAAGAATTCCGATGTTTTGACCATTTAAAAATAATTTTGAAAGCTCTGACAATTCCTGTTCGGTTGTGTTTTTATCCAGAAGGTGAATTTCAAGTTCCGATTGTTTTTTTTCAGGTAATACGGTTTTGATAAATTTTCGGGCGGATTTTTCATTTTCTACTACAAAAAGATTGATTGATTTTATCACTTCCAAATTCATTTTAGGAATTGAGCGTTCAAAATCATCATTTCCTAAAAGTGTCGGAATCAGATAAAGTTTTGTTGAATTCATGGATTTGAAATTTTTTCTACAATCTGTGCAGTTACTTCATCCAATATCTTATACACTTCTTCAAACGCTTCATCTCCTCCATAATAAGGATCAGGAACATTTTTGTTTTTACCGTCCCACTCACCCAGGATTAATTTGACTTTTGTTTTATGGATTTCATTTTTTGCCAATGAAATCACATCTTCATAGTTGGATTCGTCCATTACATAAATCAAATCGAATTCTTCAAAATCATTTACATTGAATTGCCTGGCACGTCGGGTCGAAATATCTATTCCATATTTTTTGGCCACCATAACAGAGCGTTTATCAGGGCTTTTACCAATATGCCATGCCCCCGTTCCGGCAGAATCAATGTGGAATTCATTGTTTAATTTTGAACGTAAAATCCCCTCTGCCAGAGGTGACCGACAGATATTTCCTAAGCAAACCATTAAAATTTTCATTGAGA
>CAZKOC010000482.1:0-1486 GCA_964554275.1 uncultured Weeksellaceae bacterium | reverse complement strand
AAAAATATACTGTTCCTTTTCGGATTCTTATGGAGCAAAAAGACATATATATACTGATTATATCTGCATCAGCAACCATTTTGGTATTCTGTTTAAGCCTGATCGTATTATTTATTTTATTCCAAAGAAGAAGAGAATCCTACCTTAAACAAATTATACAAACCAGGATTGAAGTTCAGGAGCAAACTCTGCGTAACATTTCCTGGGAAATCCATGACAATATAGGACAGATACTTTCCACCATCAGCATTTACACTCATGGATTAGCCCATTCGGCACCCGAAGAATTAAAACCCAAAATCAGGGAATCACAGGAACTTGTAGAAAAGGCAATTGTAGAAGTAAGGGCATTGTCGAAAGCATTGAATACCGACTATATAAAAAATGTCGGATTGCTTGAGTCGGTCAAAATAGAAATCGAAAGGTTCAAAAGATTGAAATTCATGGCAACTGATTTTCGGATAGTCGGAAAGCCTTACAGGTTAAATGAGGAAAATGAGATTATCATATTGAGGATTTTGCAGGAGTTTTTCTCAAATACCCTCAAGCATTCGCAGGCAACCTACCTCGAAGTTATTTTTGAATACACGCCAAATGAGTTGAGAATCAAAGCAAAAGACAATGGGATAGGATACGGAAAAAAAGAAATTAAAGGAACAGGGCTAATTAATATGAAAAACAGAGCCAAAGTAATAGGAGCATTCATTAACTTTGAATCCCAACCCAATCAGGGTACCCTGCTCGACTTAAGCTACAAAAACAAACTACTGAAGAATGGAAAAAATTAATGTAGCAATCGTTGACGATCACATGTTATTTACAGGCGCTTTGTCAGATATGGTCGATCATATAGAAGGATATAACGTATCATTTACAGCAGAAAACGGTAAAGATTTTATAAGTAAGATTGAGAGTCCGGAATACGAATTACCGCAGATTATTTTACTCGATTTAAACATGCCCCTGATGGATGGCTTTGAAACTCTTAGCTGGATTAAAAAGAACAATCATATCTTTAAAGTGCTTGTTTTGTCTATGAATGATGACGAGCAGGGAATTGTCAGGAGCTTGCGTCTGGGAGCCAGTGGCTATTTGCTTAAAAATGTGTCGCCTTCCATTTTGAAAGATGCGATGGATAATGTTATAAAAGAAGGATTTTACCACAACGAATTGATTGGAAATGCGCTTTTGCATAGCATAAACCGGAAAAATGATAATGTATTGGATGAGCTAAAAAGCAACGAACTGACTTTTCTGCGGCTCGCCTGCACTGACAGGACCTACAAAGAAATAGCAACCGAAATGAACTTAAGCCACAAAACAATTGACGGATACAGGCAAAATCTCTTTGACAAGCTTAATGTTAAAAGCAGGGTAGGACTTGTGTTATTTGCCATGCAGCACAAATTAATTGATTGAAATCATACCTCCGTTTAGAATCATCTTTATTTAATACATTTGCCCAACAATATAACAAACAGACAGA
>CAZKOC010000481.1:0-1486 GCA_964554275.1 uncultured Weeksellaceae bacterium | reverse complement strand
TTTTTTGAAATAATTTTCATCTTCTGATAATTTTGATGAAACCCACTTTTTGTTATTTTCTAATAATGTCTTATAAAAATTTAACTCCATATTCTGTTTTTATTTTATTAATGTCCTAATTTAAATACTTTGTGACCAAAAAATTCCCTGAAACTCGTTGGATTATCTACGATTCCTCTTTCTGAAATAATTTTGATCTGAATGTTATTGTTTTTTGCTTTGACTGTAAATTCGTCAAGATACTCCAAAATATCATAATCCAATATCTTAGTTTTCCTGAAATCCAATTCCAAAAATGAATCAGGTTCCAGTTCGTCCAGTTCCTTTACGATCGAACCACGGTTTATGAAAGTTACCTCCTCAGCCAAATTCATATGGAAAAGATTTTTCTTTCCTTTAAATTCTTTGATGAGCATCGTATGCGAATTGGTGTAGGATTTCAGCAACAGCACTACTACACCTACCGCCAATCCCGCAATGATTCCTTTCAGTAAATCCGTAGAAACAATTGCTACAACCGTAACCATAAACGGGATGAATTGTTCCTTACCCAATTGATACATTTCTATAAAACGTTTCGGATTGGCCAGCTTATAACCTATAACCAAAAGCACACTTGCCAAAACTGCCTGCGGTATAAGATTCAAAATCCTCGGAATCAGAATGATGCTCAATAAAAGCAAACATCCGTGTAAGATAGTTGATAATTTGGAAACTCCCCCGCTCATAACATTTGCAGAACTCCTGACGATTACCTGGGTAATGGGAATCCCGCCGATCAATCCTGAAAATGTATTACCAATCCCTTGTGCAATCAGTTCAAAACTGGTAGGTGTTTGTCTTTTCATTGGGTCTAGTTTATCAGTTGCTTCCACACTCAGCAAAGTTTCCAAACTCGCCACTACAGCAATTGTTACAGCAATAATATAGACTGATTTATTGGCCAAAGCGGAAAAATCCGGAAATGTAAATTGATTGGTGAATGAACTGAAATCTTCTGGGATCGGAACTTTCACCAATTGAGAAGAAAGCAATTCAAACTGCCCTGACTGTCCAATAGTCAGGTACAATATAATTCCGGTTAAAACTGCAATCAGCGGAGCCGGTACCAGTTTAAAAAAACTGCTTTTCTTCGCAAGCACTTCATCCCAAATCAATAAAATAGCCAGTGAAATAACAGAAATCAAAATCACTCCTATAGAAATTTTATCGGTCAGATGACCATAACTGATCCTGTCAGTATCAACATTTCCACTAAAACCCAATGCGAGGGGTATTTGCTGAAAAAATATCATAATACCAATTGCCGAGAGCATTCCTTTGATAACCGCTGACGGGAAATAGTAACCGATCACTCCCGCCCTCAATATTCCGAGTATGATTTGGATGATTCCCGCCAAAACAACGGCAACCAAAAACATTTGAAATGAACCCAGCTCGGTTATGGAATTGAGGACAATCACAACCAATCCTGCTGCCGGTCCGC
>CAZKOC010000480.1:0-1488 GCA_964554275.1 uncultured Weeksellaceae bacterium | reverse complement strand
TTCGAACCCACGACCCCGAGATTACAAATCACGTGCTCTGGCCAACTGAGCTATGCCGGCATCAAATCTTCATTTTTATGTAAAAGAACAGTCCGTTTTTCTTTAACGGACTGCAAATGTACGAAGTTTTACGAATTCTCCAAATTTTTGAAAAATAATTTTTATCTATTTTATCTTTCGACTACTTTTTCCTTTTTTCTTATGATTAATTTTTTCAATGTATCTACCGATAGATCAATACATTCCTCAAAAGATTGTCCGGATTTCTTGACTACAATGTCATCCCCCGGCACCTCTAATTTTATATCCACAGATTTGTTTTCCTTCTCAGAAATGTTCTCTACTTTGAGATAAACTTGCGCTCCTATTATTTTGTCATAGTACTGATCTAGTTTCCCTAATTTTTTTTCAACGTACTCCTCCAATCCTTCTTTTGCGTTGAAATTTACTGTCTGAAGATTAATTGTCATAATTTTCTCGTTTTTGTTGCTCTCTGGGGTGAGCTTGATTAAACACTTTTTTTAATTGTTCTATGCTACCATGTGTATAAACCTGAGTGGCGGATAAACTTGAATGCCCCAACAATTCCTTGACTGCATTCAACTCTGCGCCACGGTTTAGTAAGTGGGTAGCAAAACTATGCCTCAACATGTGAGGGCTTTTTTTATGCTTCGTACTTACAAGACCAAGGTAGTGATTTACGATATTATAAACAAGTTTATCATAAAAAGGTTTTCCTTTTTGGGTAAGAAAAAGCAGCTCATGACTTCCGGGAAATTGAATTTTTCTGACTTCAATATAATTTTCCAGTTGATTAAGGAGTTCGTCATTGACCGGAATGATGCGCTCTTTGTTTCTTTTTCCCAAAACTTTAATTTGTTTCTCAGAAAAACTCACATCCTGAAATTTTAATTGAATCAATTCATTTCGGCGGATTCCTGTTTGATAAAATAAATCCATAATCAACCGGTCACGAATTCCATTGAAGCCCGAAGGGAAAATTCCCTCGGAATGAAACAGTTTATTTAATTCTTCTTCTGAAAATGGAAGTTGTACTTTGTTATATTGCTTTAGCGTTTTAATACCCAGAACCGGGGAAGATTCAATAGAATCAATTTTGAGCAGATATTTGTAGTAGCTTTTGAGGGAACTGATTTTCCGGTTGATGCTTCTTTCCGAAAGTGATTCTCCCGACAATTTCATCAAATAGGAGCGAAGATCGATTTTAGCAGCTTTGCTAATATCAGATTCGTTTGTTTCAATTTGATAACATCTTTGAAATTCTTCTAAATCCAGTTTGTAATTCAGAATCGTCTGAGGTGAATAATTTTTCTCGTATTCGAGATAATCTAAAAATCTAGATATAGACATAAAAAAAACCTGTTTAACAAAGTTAAGTAAACTTAGTCAAACAGGGATATATTTTGAACGCAAAAAAGTCTTATGCTTCTTCGCGACTTACAATTTGTTGCTTATAGGCAGCTCTAA
>CAZKOC010000479.1:0-1489 GCA_964554275.1 uncultured Weeksellaceae bacterium | reverse complement strand
ATTACCACACCTCTCAAAGACGGAGAAGCTTTCAATGAAGCATCTTTCACATCACCTGCTTTGTCTCCAAAGATGGCACGAAGTAATTTCTCTTCCGGGGTCGGGTCTGATTCCCCTTTCGGTGTAATTTTCCCGATCAGGATATCACCAGGTTTTACTTCTGCTCCGATGCGAATCATTCCGTTTTCGTCCAAATCTTTTGTCGCTTCTTCAGAAACGTTTGGAATGTCCGGCGTTAATTCCTCCATTCCTAATTTGGTATCACGAACATCTAATGAATATTCATCAATATGAATAGAAGTAAACCAGTCTTCACGAACTACTTTCTCATTGATTACAATCGCATCCTCAAAGTTAAATCCTTTCCATGGCATGAATGCCACTACAAGATTTCTACCGATTGCCAATTCACCATTTTCAGTTGCATAACCTTCGCAAAGAACCTGCCCTTTTGAAACACGGTCTCCAACTTTCACAATCGGTTTCAGTGTAATGGTAGTTCCCTGATTGGTTTTTCTGAATTTAGTTAATTGGTATGTTTTTTCAGCAACGTCAAAGCTTACCAATTCTTCATCTTCAGTTCTGTCATATTTAATCGATACTTTATCAGCATCGACGTAAGTTACCGTTCCTTCTCTTTCTGCATTGATCAAAATACGGGAATCTTTCGCAACTTGTTTTTCCAGACCTGTACCTACGATTGGAGCTTGTGGCTTCAACAATGGAACTGCCTGACGCATCATATTTGATCCCATCAATGCACGGTTCGCGTCATCATGTTCCAAGAATGGAATCAATGATGCGGAAATAGATGCAATCTGATTAGGAGCAACGTCCATCAATTGAACTTGTTGTGGTTCAACAACCGGGAAGTCACCATCTTCACGAGCAGTTACACGCTCATTTAAGAATTCTCCCTTATCATTAATCGGCGCATTTGCCTGCGCAATCACTTTTTCTTCTTCTTCTTCTGCAGAAAGGAAAATGGGTTCTTGTGATAAATTAACTTTACCGTCTTTTACTTCACGGTAAGGTGTTTCGATAAATCCTAAATTGTTAACTTTTGCAAATACACAAAGCGAAGAAATTAAACCGATGTTTGGTCCCTCAGGCGTTTCAATCGGACAAAGTCTTCCGTAGTGTGTATAGTGAACGTCACGCACTTCGAAACCTGCTCTTTCACGAGAAAGACCTCCGGGCCCTAAGGCTGACAAACGACGTTTGTGCGTAATTTCAGAAAGCGGATTGGTCTGATCCATGAACTGAGATAACTGGTTGGTTCCGAAGAATGAATTGATAACGGACGAAAGTGTTTTTGCATTGATCAAATCAATCGGTGTAAACACCTCATTGTCACGAACATTCATTCTCTCTCGAATGGTTCTTGCCATACGCGCCAAACCTACTCCGAACTGAGCTGCCATTTGTTCACCTACGGTTCTTACACGACGGTTTGACAAGTGGTCAATATCATCCACCTCAGCTTTTG
>CAZKOC010000478.1:0-1494 GCA_964554275.1 uncultured Weeksellaceae bacterium | reverse complement strand
TACTTCAGATCCTGAGGTACGGCAGAAATTACAGTCCCCGGAAATATTTTACAATTTTTACCGATTCGCGCTCCTTCCATGATAGTCACATTGGGACCTATCCAGGTTCCTTCTCCGATTTCCACGTCTTCATAAATAGTAGAGAAAGGTTCAATCACCGCGGTTGAAGCGATTTTGGCTGAAGGGTGTATATATGCCAGGGATTGATTCATATTATTTTCCAAAATTATACGGATTCTTTTGTTATTAATGCCATCATTTCGGCTTCGACAGCAATGGTATCATTTACATAACCATATCCTTGCATATGCACAATTCCTCTTCTGATAGGTTGCAGTAAATCTACTTTGAGGACAAGTGTATCTCCGGGAACTACTTTTCTTTTGAATTTTATACCTTCTATTTTGATAAAATATGTAGAATAATCTTTGCGGTCTTCAATTTCCCCCAGTACCAAAATCCCTCCTAACTGAGCCATTGCCTCTACCTGCAGTACGCCCGGCATTACCGGTTCGTTTGGAAAATGTCCTACAAAAAAAGGTTCGTTCATGGTCACATTTTTTACCCCGACGCATGAAGAGTCAGAACGCTCTATTACTTTGTCAACCAATAAAAATGGTGGCCGATGCGGTAATATCTCCATTATTTGGTTGATGTCGTAAATGGGAGGTTTCGTTAAATCAAATTCAGGAACGTTTTTACGTTTGGCAATTCCGATATGTTTGCTCAATTTTTTTGCGAAATTTGTATTAATCTGGTGCCCGGGTTTATTTGCGATGATTTTAGCTTTAAGCTTGGTGCCTACCAACGCTAAATCTCCTACTACATCCAATAATTTATGCCTGGCTGCTTCATTTGGGTAGTGCAGTGTGATATTATCTAAAACTCCGTTTGGACGAATGGAAACGTTATCACGTTTGAATGCCACACAAAGTTTTTCTTTGGTCTCAGGTGTGATTTCTTTGTCTACATATACAATGGCATTGCCTAAATCTCCACCTTTTATAAGACCTGCATTGAGTAAATACTCTATTTCATGTAAAAAACTGAAAGTCCGTGCATTGCCAATTTCAGATTTGAATTCAGACATATTTTTGATGGAAGCATTTTGAGTACCCAGGACTTTGGTTCCAAAATCTACCATAGTCGTAACCTGGTATTCATCTGCAGGTATAGCCGTGATTTCCGATCCGGTTTCGGGATCAGTGTAAGTAATTATGTCTTTTACAACAAAATATTCACGTTCTTCTTCTTGTTCTACAATCCCTGCTTTTTCGATTGCTTCTATGAAAAATTTTGATGAACCGTCTAGAATAGGGACTTCGGCGTTATTGATTTCAATAATCACATTGTCTAAATCCATTCCCGTCAAAGCCGCCAGAAGGTGTTCTGTGGTATGAATTTTAACGCCTTTTTTCTCAATGGTAGTTCCTCTTTCCGTACTTGTAACATAGTTTGCATCCGCTTCGACCATGGGATTACCTTCTAAATCAG
>CAZKOC010000477.1:0-1511 GCA_964554275.1 uncultured Weeksellaceae bacterium | reverse complement strand
TCCAGATACTGGTGAAGATTGTTCTCAGGAATTTACCGGAGCACCAAATACCGGAATAGGTACAATCAATAATGGTACAGCACATTACAGAGGAGCTAATGACTTTATTGTTGAGGCAAACACTTCATTTACTTTGGAAACAATCAGCATAGATTTCTTAACAGATGGAACATATACTCCTAATACTGCGGATATTTACTTCTATGAAGATAATAGTGGTCCCGGAGCCTTGAAAGGGTCTTTGACAGGGCTTACTACGAACCCTATACCAAACGGAGCTTTGGCCGGATTTACGAGGTACACTCTGGAAATTACCTTACCTACTCCTGAAACTTTTGAAGGAGGTGACGAAGGAGCCGGTTATTGGATAGGCCTTACTGTTCCTGCACCAGCCGGATCTAATGTAGCTTATTGGGTATCATCTGTTTATGCCGACAATGGTACAGATTCTATGTATCAGTCTGCTGATGGAGGTGCTACTTGGGCTCCTGTTATAAATGGTGCTTCTCAGCAATTGGAAGGAGTATTTACAGTTAGTGGTGTTTGCCAAGAAGACGGAGAAGGTGGAGAGTATTGTGAACCGGTAATCGATTGTACGGATGGTGACGTAATCTACAATGTTACATTTGCCGGAATAGACAATGATTCTGGTTGTAGCCCTAATGGTTATGGTGACTATACTACCAGTGTAGCTCCTGCCAATGTTCAAGCCGGAGGTACATATAACATGTCAGTTATGGTAGGAGACGGATGGTACGAAAGAGTATCATTATGGATAGACTTTGGAAACGATGGTTCATTTGACGCGGAAGATTTCTTGGGAGAAATTGGAGACGGAGGTGTAGGAGTAACTCTGGAGGAAGATATTACGATTCCTGCCGGAGTAGCTGAGGGACAATATAGAATGAGAATATTCGTATATGCAGCAGGCTCAGAAGAGCCGGCATCAGAAGATCCGTGTATAAACAATCCGGATAATTATGGGGAATATGAAGACTATCTGATAAATGTCGGTGCAGGCTCAGGTGGCGGTGAAGACTGCGATCAGGGAGATGATTCCAACGATTTTGACGCCGCATATCAAATCGGTTCCGGGACAGACTTCGAAAATGCAGATGACTTCTACGTTTCTGCCGACAATACACTGAATGTACAGATGATCGAACTGACTGTAGTTTCAGCATTCGGTCCCGTTGAGTCAATCGGGTTTACATTCTACGCAGACGATAGCGGCTCTCCCGGCACTACGGTAGTGGAATCTGTTACAGGATTGGTTCCTGATGAACAAGTACTGATCGATTATGCTTTCGGCGGATATGAAGTTTATGCAATTTATGTAACAGTCGACCTGAATTTTGACGGTGGTGATAGTGGTGCCCATTACTGGATGCAACCAATGGCTGTTGCTCCGGGTGGGGAAATAGGCGGATACTGGTGGGAAATGACATCTGTGGGTGAATTAGGAGCTCCGGTTCATACCCGTGAAGCCGGTGGAGACTGGGAAGAAGATC
>CAZKOC010000476.1:0-1514 GCA_964554275.1 uncultured Weeksellaceae bacterium | reverse complement strand
GGTGAAATTGCGATGCGGGTTATTCGTACCGCAAAAGAAATGGGAATCAAAACCGTTGCGGTTTATTCTACGGCAGACCAGGATAGCCTGCATGTTCGTTTTGCAGATGAAGCAGTTTGCATAGGGCCTCCGGCAAGTTCCGAATCGTATTTGAAAATTACTAACATTATTTCTGCAGCTGAAATTACAGATGCTGACGCGATACATCCGGGATATGGATTCTTATCCGAAAATGCAAAGTTCTCAAGAACCTGCAGAGATCACGGAATTAAATTCATAGGAGCCTCACCCGAACATATAGACAAAATGGGTGATAAGGCGACTGCCAAAGCTACAATGATAGAAGCCGGTGTACCGGTAGTTCCGGGATCGGAGGGAATTCTGAAGGATTATCCCGAAGCGAAGAAAATCGCTAAAAAAATTGGTTATCCCGTAATGATAAAAGCTACTGCCGGCGGCGGCGGTAAAGGAATGCGTGCGGTCTGGAGCGAAAAAGACCTCGAAAAACACTGGGAATCTGCCGTACAAGAAGCAACTGCTGCTTTTGGAAACGGTGGTATGTATATGGAAAAACTGATCGAAGAACCAAGACATATAGAAATCCAAATCGCAGGTGATGTAACAGGCAGGGCTTGCCACTTATCAGAAAGAGATTGTTCCGTACAACGTCGTCATCAAAAATTAGTAGAGGAAACCCCTTCTCCATTTATGACACCTGAATTAAGAGAAAAAATGGGGAATGCCGCAGTAAAAGCTGCCGAATATATCGGTTACGAAGGGGTCGGAACCATAGAGTTCCTGGTTGATAAAAACGGTGATTTCTATTTCATGGAAATGAATACCCGTATCCAGGTAGAGCATCCGATTACGGAACAGGTCATCGATTATGATCTGGTAAAAGAACAAATACTTTTGGCTGCCGGCCAGAAAATTTCCGGTAAAAATTATTTCCCGAAATTACATTCTATCGAATGTCGAATTAACGCCGAGGATCCCTATAACGGATTTCGTCCTTCTCCAGGATTGATTACCAATATCAATATTCCCGGAGGACATGGAGTGAGGGTTGATACGCATGTGTATGCAGGCTATCAGATCCCTCCCTATTACGATTCCATGATAGCCAAACTTATTGTTACCGCACAGACACGTGAGGAATCCCTTGCAAAAATGCGCAGGGCACTGGAAGAATTCTACATTGAGGGAATTAAAACAACTGTTCCGTTTCACAGACAATTGATGGATAATCCTGATTTTATAAAAGGAAATTATACCACGAAGTTTATGGAAACTTTTGAACTGGATCCGAGTTATGCGGATCAATTTGAGAATTAGGATTTAAATTCATTCTATAAATAAAAAATGCCGTCTGTGATAGATGGCATTTTTTAATTTAATTCATTCCAAATATAAATAACTGCAAATCAATTATTTATAATTATTCTTGATTTTTTTACTACTAAATTTGAGGTATAATTATAAAATTCAACACTATGAATGTCAAATTAGCAAAT
>CAZKOC010000475.1:0-1516 GCA_964554275.1 uncultured Weeksellaceae bacterium | reverse complement strand
GCATCAGAAACAAAAGTAAATACGATCGCCACCATTGATCATAATCCGGCAAGTGGAATTGTAAGAACTTCCAAAGAAATCATGGCTGATGTGGTAATCATCGGGTGGCCGCAAAAGACCGGCTTCTTTGACAAGATATTTGGAGAAAAAACGGATTCTATCATCAACAATGTAGATCGAAATTTATTTATTTGTAGATTCATAAGGCCTTTGATTGAGAAAAAAAGACTGGTTTTTATTTGTCCTCCGTTTTCTGAAAAAGAAAATGGATTTCCATTAATTGTCCAGAAAGTGCACAGAATTTCACAGGAATTTAGCATTCCCGTCATTTTACACGCCGAAGAAAAAACCCATGAAGCGATTCAGAAAATTATGAAAAACCTGAAGCTTGGTGGTAAAGTCACATTCAAGCCATTTACTTACTGGGAAGATTTTTTAGTAATTACCAAAGAGATCGACCCTAATGATTTGATTGTGTTTAATTCTTCCCGCCGTGGTTCCATATCTTATACACCTTCATTGGAAAGAATTCCTTCAAAGTTTGAGAAATATTTGGATCAGAATGATTTAATTGTTATTTATCCTCAAGAAAACATAAGCGGTATTTCCATCGATGATTACGAAAACTTCACCTCTGCTCCTTTGAGTAAAGGAATTGAAGCCATTGAACAAATCGGGAAAGGAATCGGAAATATATTTAAAAAAGGTAATGACTAGATTTAATCATTAAAAAACTCCCGTTTACTTCGAGAACTTCTCAGTGAACGGGAGTTTTTCAACATCTGTATTTCTTTTATGCAGATTTTTTCTGTTGTTCTTTAATTAAGTTTAATGCAGAACCTGCTTTGAACCAGTCAATTTGAGCCGCATTGTAAGTATGGTTCAATTTGATGATATCTTTCGATCCGTCTGCGTGAACCAATTCAAGGGTCAATTGTTTTTCCGGTGCAAAATCAACCAAATCCACAAAGTTGAAAGTATCGTCTTCCTGGATTTTGTCGTAATCTGCTTCATTGGCAAAAGTCAATCCCAACATTCCTTGTTTTTTCAGATTGGTTTCGTGAATCCTTGCAAATGAACGAACGATTACCGCTACCACGCCTAAGTGACGAGGTTGCATAGCCGCATGTTCACGGGAAGAACCCTCTCCGTAGTTTTGGTCGCCTACAACTACAGAAGGAACGCCGGCAGCTTTGTAAGCGCGGGCAGTATCCGGAACAGTACCGTATTCACCGGTTATTTGATTTTTGACTTTATTGGTTTCCTGGTTAAATTCATTTACAGCACCAATCAACGTATTGTTAGAAATATTGTCCAAATGTCCACGGAAACGTAACCAGGGACCCGCCATTGAGATATGGTCGGTAGTACATTTTCCATACGCTTTGATCAGTAATTTGGCGCCATTGATGTTTTGCCCGTTCCATGGTTTAAAACCTTCCAATAATTGCAAACGTTCCGAATCCGGTTTCACATCTACATTTACAGTTGAACCGTCTTCTACAGGTGCCTGGTA
>CAZKOC010000474.1:0-1516 GCA_964554275.1 uncultured Weeksellaceae bacterium | reverse complement strand
GTTTCGGTCAAAATAAAACATTGTTCGGATTCGATTCCGATTCGTTCTGCCCGCAATTTGATTTGTGAAGCACTTTCCTCACCCGAAACGTATAAAACTTTGGTTTGCGGTAAATGCAAAGCAACCTGCAACATCAAAGTTGATTTTCCAATGCCCGGTTCGCCGCCGACCAAAACGACCGATCCGTTTACGATTCCCCCGCCCAAAACGCGGTTGAGTTCATCATTCAGAGTATCGATTCGCGATTCTCCGATTTTCGAAACGTCCTTTATATTTTGTATGGTGACGATTTTTTCTTTCTCCGATTTCCAAGATTTTTTAGCCTCGCCTTTGTCGATGACTTCTTCGACGATGGTGTTCCATTCGCCGCAGGCTTTGCACTGTCCCATCCATTGGCTGGTTTGGGTTCCACAGTTTTGGCAAAAAAAAGATGTTTTGGTTTTGGACATGGAGAAAATTTATCCAAAGATAACAAATTTAGAGCCTGTCATTATCTATTGATCTCGTCCAAAATATGGGTTTTCTTTTTTAAGTATTTCAATACAACATATAGAAAACCCGTCAGGATACATGCAATAATTACAAAGTAATTAAACTGCTTTTCGTTTTCGATTAGTTCTCCCGAAATATCAAATACAGCAAAAATTAAAAATAGAGCGAAAAGCCCATTCTTTTCTTTTTTCACAATTTTTTTCCAGCTAAAAGGTAAATCGCTTTTGGTGAAATTTTTAAAATTGGGAATAAATGCGGGTGTTTTTTTCGCCCAATCTGTATAAATTTCGCCAAATTTATTTCTTAAAAATTGTTCTTCTGCATACATTATACGTTCATAATAAAGCCAATAGAATAAAGTAAAAGCAATGACAAACCAAAAGTTTCCGGTAATTAGTGCCGGTCCCAGCCACATCAGAAAATTTCCTAAATAAAGCGGATGCCGCACGCTACTATAAATACCCTTAGTATTTAAGGTATCTGCGATTTGTCCGTCCGCTGTATTCCTTCCTGATGTATTTTTAGGTGTATAACCTACGGTATAAACACGAATCCCTAATCCAATCAAGCTGATTAAGAGACAGCTCATTTCATAATAAATTTCATATGGTGTTTCTTCCAGAAAAAAAGTTTGCGGATAGATTTCAGTTCTCAAATAAAGAATAGTTCCGAGTAATAAAATAATTAAAGGTAAATAACTCCTGTATTTAAAAAGCCAAATACCTTGTTGTTCAAATTCTTCTCGTAATGCCATTTTTGATTGTTTTGAGGAATAACGAGATTGAATCTGGAATTATTGTTGCAGTTATTTTGTATTTGTGTTATTTCTTGAGATGTAATAAATAGAAATAAACCCGAAAATCAAAATCGAAATAATTTGCGCAAAATAGAGAATCAACCCGAAGTAATTTCCAACAGCTTTTCCTTCTTCCACAGTTTGCCCATTGGCGATGTAAATAGCAGAAAATGCAATGCTCATCACATACGGATAACCCAATCCGCCTACTGCCGGTAAAATCATGCC
>CAZKOC010000473.1:0-1522 GCA_964554275.1 uncultured Weeksellaceae bacterium | reverse complement strand
TAAAACGGGATGCAAATTCTATTTCCGAAACTATTGGAATATCTTTTGAATTCAACTGCTGAATCAAATCGGATTTTTTAGGGATGCCCGGGCTTTTGACTACCAAATCCGCTTTCAGGATTTTTTCTTCAGAATGAATTCCTTCTTCAAATTCAATAGAATTGTCTGTAAGCCTTTGGCGATATTCATCTTTCAAAGTTCCTTTATCGGACAAGAAAACCTGAAATCCTTCCTTCTTTCCCAAAAGCGCAGCTCCCACTCCGCTTTCTCCACCACCCAATATGACCAACCGTTCTCTCATCTTATCTCATTTTTAAAGTAATGACACACACAACAGCCATGATAAACCCTACAATCAACATCCGGCTCACGATTTTGCTTTCGTGATAACCTTCTTTCTGATAATGATGATGTAAAGGTGACATAAGAAAAATCCTGCGTCCTTCGCCATATTTTCTTTTGGTAAATTTGAAATACGAAACCTGTAGCATAACAGAAAGACTTTCCGCGAAGAAAATCCCGCAAAGCACGGGGATCATAAGTTCTTTTCTGACTATGATTGCAATTACGGCAATCAGCCCGCCAATCGTCAAACTTCCTGTGTCACCCATAAAAACCTGAGCCGGATAGGTATTGTACCAAAGAAACCCAATCAATCCGCCGACAAAAGCGGTACAGAAAATCACTACTTCTTCGGTTCTCGGAATGAAGACAATATTCAGGTAATCTGCAAAAATGATGTTACCCGATACAAATGCAAACAATGCCAATGCGGCAACGATGATGACCGAAGAACCTGCTGCCAGGCCATCGATTCCATCTGTGAGATTTGCACCGTTTGAAACTGCTGTGATTATAAATATAACCGCTACGAGGAATACAATCCATTCATATCTGAGTTTCCCGGAGTCATCCATCCAGAAAAGTAATTTCCCGTAGTTGAATTCATTATTCTTAAAAAACGGAACGGTTGTGTCTAAACTCTTTTCTTCTTCTCCAAACTTTATCAATTGCGACCCTACAACGGTGCCTTGTTCTGCCGGAACCTGATGTTTAACGGTTACCTCCGGGCTGAAATAAATCATTGCCCCTACAAACAAACCCAAACCAACCTGCCCGAGAACTTTGAATTTCCCTTTAAGTCCCTCTTTATTTTTTTTGAATACTTTGATGTAATCATCTATGAAACCAATTGCACCCAGCCAAACAGTTGATACCAATAGAATAATGATGTAGATGTTGTTTAATTTCGCAAATAACAAAACGGGAATTATGGTCGCAAGGATGATAATAATCCCTCCCATGGTTGGTGTTCCCTGTTTTTCTTTTTCACCAACAAGCCCTAAATCACGAACGGTTTCACCTAATTGTTCCCTGCGCAGGTAATTGATGATTTTCTTACCAAAAAATAACGCAATCAACAAAGCGGTAAGCACTGCCATCCCTGCACGAAATGAAGTATACTGGAACATTCCCGAACCCGGGATGTTGAATTGTTTGTCTAAAAAATCGAATAAATAGT
>CAZKOC010000472.1:0-1528 GCA_964554275.1 uncultured Weeksellaceae bacterium | reverse complement strand
GGAGGCGCACCACTTTCTGACAATTTACGAAATAAGTTATTGCTTCTTGAAACAGAAAGCTTTGAGTCTTACGGAATGACCGAAACCATTACCCATATTGCATTGAAAAGAATTTCGAACGAATTTTTCACAGCGCTGGACAATGTAAAAATAGAATCGGACGAACGGGATTGCCTTGTCATTAAAACTCCTTATTTCGAAGAAAAAATTGTCACGAATGATATTGTAGAAGTTAAAACTGAAAAGGAATTCAAATGGCTGGGGAGATTTGACAATGTCATCAATTCTGGTGGAATTAAGCTATTTCCGGAACAAATTGAAGCTAAATTAAAACCATTCATACAGCAAGAATTCATCATCTCTTCTTTACCGGATAAAGTTTTAGGACAAAAATTAATTCTAATAATTCAAGGAAACAAAAATTCAAAATTCAAAATTCAAAATTCAAAATTGGATAAGTTTGAAATCCCGAAAGAAATTTACTATATCAAAGAATTTCCCAAAACAGAAAGTGGAAAAATAAAAAGAAATGAAATCCTGAAATTAATTAAGTAATAAAAACACAATGCATTTTGTCTCTACATTGATTATGATAATCACAAAACCATCTTGGATTGCTCCATCTCAAACACCTGTAATTGTTTAGGAACCACTGTATTTCCAAATACCGGCCTGGCTTCATCCAGCATCACATCAAGATTTCTGTAGCGGTTTGAAAAATGCCCCAAAATAAGTTGTCCCGCATTGGCATCGCGTGCAATCGTAGCTGCTTCTTTTGCAGTTGAATGTCCCGTGTAATCTGCCATTTCTTTTAAATCCTCCAGGAAAGTCGCTTCGTGGTAAAGCAAATCCACATTTCGAATGATGGGAATTATATCGGGTTTAAATCTTGTGTCAGAACAAAATGCATAACTATAAGATTTCTCCGGAGGAAAGGTCAATAATTCATTGGGAATCATTTCCCCGTTTTGAAGTTTAAAATCCCGTCCGTTCTTCAGATTTTGATAATCGCAGACTTCTATTTCCGTATATTGTTTTACGGCGGCGATATTTAACTTTCTGTTCTTAGTTTTTTCCCTGAACAAATAACCATTGGTATAGATCCTATGATTAAGCGGAATAGTAATGACTTCCACCTTGTCATCTTCAAAAATAAGTTCGCTTTCGTTGCTTTCCAATTCGGTAAAATTCAACTCAAATGAACAATTGGATTGTGTGTGCCGCAACTGATTCATGATAAAATCTTTAATCCCTTTCGGGCCAAAAATATACAATGGTGTTTCTTTTCCAAGCAATTGAAGCGTACTTATAAGACCCACCAGACCAAAAACATGATCACCATGTAAGTGTGAAATGAAAATGTGATTGATTTTAGAGAATTTCGCTTTTGCTTTCCGAAGCTGAACTTGGGTGCCTTCACCACAATCAATCAGAAAATACCGATTGGAAATCTCCAAAAGCTGTGCGGTAGGCGCAGATTTTTTCTTGGGAATGGCTGAATTAAAGCCTAATATGGTAAGTTTCAAAG
>CAZKOC010000471.1:0-1532 GCA_964554275.1 uncultured Weeksellaceae bacterium | reverse complement strand
TCGGAACAATTCACTAAAAATTTATTAACTGCTTATCTGTCAGAAAAATTTCCTAATTTTGCAGTCCTAAATTCAGGGATTAACACCAATCCTGTTCATTACAATTAAAAGTATGGCAAAGACAGTTCAACAAAAAGAAATGAGTGTAGAAGAAAAACTTCGCGCTTTGTATGATTTACAATTAATTGATTCACGTTTAGACGAGATCAGAAATACGCGTGGCGAGTTGCCGTTAGAGGTGGAAGATTTAAGCGACGATGTGGTTCAGATGGAAACCAGAATTCAAAAAATTGATGATGAAATCAATGAATTAGAAAGCGAGATCAAATTGAAAAAAGAGGCCATCAAAAATTCTGAGGCACTTATCAAAAAATATACTAAACAGCAGGATAATGTTCGTAACAACCGCGAATTCGATTCTCTTTCAAAAGAAGTTGAATACCAGGAGTTGGAAATCCAGTTATCTGAAAAAAGGATTAAAGAATTCGGTGCGAAAATAGAACACAAAAATCAGGTTAAAGAAGAGGCCCAGACCAAACTGGCCGGAATGAAAAACCATTTGGAGCATAAAAAATCTGAATTGGATGCCATTGTCAAAGAAACCGAAAAAGAAGAAGAATTCTTGATTCAAAAATCAGAAGAATTTTCTGCAGCCATTGATGAAAGACTTTTGAATGCATACAAAAGAATTCGTGTTAACGTGAAGAATGGGTTGGCTGTCGTTCCTGTACACAGAGATGCTTCTGTAGGTTCATTTTTTACGATTCCGCCACAAAGACAGATGGACATTGCGCAACGCAAAAAAATCATCAGTGATGAACACAGCGGAAGAATCCTGGTAGATTCTCAGTTGGCTGATGAAGAAAAAGAGAAAATAGCAGCTTTGTTAAAAGGTTAAATATAAAAAATACTATAAAAGAAAAACCTTTCAGGAATGAAGGGTTTTTTCTTTTTCAAGACTACCCGTAAAATTAATTGGCATAACATTTGGATTTGAATGATAAACTTTTGAAAATGAAAAAACTATACAGATTCCTTCCCTTTTTATTCTTGATCGCATTGACCGTTTCATGTATCAGGGTTGATGACGATGATTTCTTCTATGATGACGGCACTTATTACAATGATGGAAGGGTTTCTTTTGATGGAATTACCATACCGCTGACTTATGCCGATTTTTATCATAGGACCAATGTGCAGGGAGGTGAGATTTGGGCTTTGGCATTGTCTGAAGCATTTATCAGCTATGGGACCACCCACTCAGATGCCTATCTGTATTTAGAAGTTTTCAGACCCAATGGCGCACCGCTGGATGGTATTTATGATATGCTACACCCGGCAAAGTTTATAGATTATGCTGCTTATTATGAAAATGTAGTCTTATACAATGGAGTTCCAAACTCTTATGGATTCCATATACCCGACAATTCCTTTGTAGACGGGCAAGTCAGGGTTCAATTTTATTCAGGAAACATTTACCATTTCGAAGTGCGTTTGCGTACATACAACGGGCAAATATTAACTGCATATTT
>CAZKOC010000470.1:0-1534 GCA_964554275.1 uncultured Weeksellaceae bacterium | reverse complement strand
GGTTGAACAAAGGCGAGCCTTCCTTTTGCTGAAGCGCGGCTGAGAACCGGTAAGCGATGGCTTTTTAAGATGCGGAAAGGCCATGAAAAAAGCGCAGGACTCAACTTAACCGTTATAGAGGCCTTAGGAAGCCCGCGTGTACAGAAAAGAGAGTACCTGCGCCGTAACGCAGGCAATCTACTTCTTATCTCGTACACGTTGAAATTTCCTAAGTTTCTATAACGAGATTCAAAGCGATTGCACTTCAATGAATTTGAAGGGTCGCGATATTTTTATCGGGAATAAAGTTAGGGAAGGATTGCATAATGACAAAATAATACTTCTATATTTTTGATTGAAATTCAATATAATTAGAATAAAAAAAGGGATTGTTTTGAAGAAAAAATATGGGTTGGTCTATGCGACCGGTTATTGGATAACGGTACGGAGTTTTACTGCGCGTGAAATATATACGTACGTAAATACAAACGCATACAGGGCATTCAATCACCATTTGATACTTTGTAGGATAATTTTATATTTGTACTGTGTAAAAATAATCCGAAATAAAACTTCGCCTATCCGTAACAATGAGTGGGATAATGGAAGGTTTGTAGCGGGTATATATAAGTTAGCCACAATGCTGACATAACAATAAACTAAAAATAAACATTATGAGAACATTTACATTTATTTCAACACTTCTACTATTAGTATCGTGTGGCGGAAAGAACTACGAAATTTTAAAAGAAGAAAACAATGCCAACGTTAGTCGTCTTCAAATAAAATTGGAAAAGAAGGAATCCTTATCTGGACTTGAAGAAATTGCAAAAGAACTTAAAAAGGATAGAAGCAGTTATGACAAGTTATGGATATTTTTTTACCAACCCGACCTTTTACCTGATGTAAGTGGTAATGGTGCTTGGGCTGTTGCAAATTTCACACCTGACTTAGAAGTTAAAATTTTAGGAGAAAACAATCCGTCGACAGAAATTGATGCAACAACAATTACATTCCCACACTACTCTTCTGTAATTGAAATGCTCAATGAAAGTGGGGATTATAAAGAAAATCAAGTTGAAGTAATTGACAACAATAATGATAATTTTCACATTAGGGTATCAAGTGAGTTCTTAAAAGATGAATCAGAATCTGTAATTATTGAGCAGACTAAAAGAGATATTGTGTATGTAGCATTTCAAACTTTTGCAGAAACCGACTTGAATAAAATCACTATAACGTCAATTCCTATTATCAGAAGTGATTTCAATCCCAATAAAAAATATGATGGACAATTACAAAAATCCAAAACACAGACTGTTTCAATTACTCGTGAAAAGGCTATTTCAATAATTGAAAAATACTTAAAAACAAAATCTTTTCAAGACTTATATCAATTGGAAAGCACTATCTATATTCCAAGTGCTAAATTTGAAAGATTAAAATTTGCCGAATTAGATAATGTTTTATCAGATATGAAAAAATAAAAAGCACTGTGGCTAATAACTAAGCGTTCGTCTTGCCCGTAGGGCATGAGATGAACGCGATGTTGAAC
>CAZKOC010000469.1:0-1540 GCA_964554275.1 uncultured Weeksellaceae bacterium | reverse complement strand
TCAGAGCGGAATTCAATGATAATTTTCATTGTTAAAACTTTTTAACTTTTCTAAATTTGTTTTCGTTCAAATCAAATAATGCTTTATGGCAAAAGAATCTTTATTCCGGTCATCTATCGGAAAGAAATTTGCAATGGCTTTGTCAGCTCTGTTTTTGCTGATATTCCTTTTACAACATTTTATCATTAATTCGCTTTCAGTTATTTGCCCGTCAGGATTTAATGAAGCCTCTCATTTTATGGGCTATAATCCTATAGTCCAGTTCATATTCCAGCCTATTTTGGCTTTTGCCGTAATCTTTCATTTTATAATGGGGTTTGTTCTGGAGATCCAAAATAAAAAGGCCCGTGGCCCGGTAGGTTATGCGATGAATAAAAGGAACGCCAATTCAACCTGGATGTCAAGAAATATGATTTGGAGCGGTGCTGCCATTCTCGGATTTTTAATTTTACACTTTATCGATTTTTGGATTCCTGAACTTTCGCATAAATATGTAGAATTTTCTCCCGAAGACCCAACCCGTTATTATCCGGAATTATTACATAAATTTAATAATCCCGTTCGTGTAGCGGCTTATGTCTTTGCATTTTTCTTATTGATGATGCACCTGTTACATGGATTCCAGTCTGCATTCCAATCCATCGGAGCCAATCACAGAAAATATACTCCGTTTATAAAATCATTCGGGAAGGTATTTGCAATTGTAATTCCGGTTGGATTTATGTTGATTGCCATTATCAATTATTTAAAAAATATTAACGTTTTATGAGCAAATTAGATTCAAAAACACCTGCAGGAGATATATCTCAAAAATGGAGTAATCACAAAGCACATTTGAATTTGGTTGCTCCGAACAACCGTGACCGTATTGAAGTGATCGTAGTAGGAACCGGCCTTGCCGGAGGTTCTGCTGCCGCTACTTTGGCAGAGTTGGGTTACAAAGTAAAGGCATTTTGTTACCAGGATTCCCCAAGGAGAGCGCATTCGATTGCGGCTCAGGGAGGTATCAACGCTGCTAAAAATTACAAAGGAGACAACGATTCCGTTTACCGTTTATTTTACGATACAATTAAAGGAGGAGATTACCGTGCGCGCGAATCAAATGTTCACCGTTTAGCGGAAGAATCAGCTAATATCATTGACCAGTGTGTGGCACAGGGTGTTCCGTTTGCACGCGATTACGGAGGATATCTGGATAACCGTTCGTTCGGTGGGGTTCAGGTGAGCCGTACATTTTATGCAAAAGGGCAAACTGGACAACAATTGTTGTTGGGCGCTTATTCGGCAATGAACCACCAAATAGGATTGGGAAGAATCCAAATGTACAATCGTCACGAAATGCTTGATTTGGTCATTGTGGATGGAAAAGCAAGAGGAATTATCGCAAGAAATTTAATTACGGGAGAAATCGAACGACATTCGGCTCATGCAGTTGTTATCGCTTCGGGCGGGTACGGAAATGTTTATTTCCTTTCCACCAATGCTATGGGTTCCAACGTAACGGCTTCCTGGAAAATCCACAAAAAAGGAGCGTATTTTG
>CAZKOC010000468.1:0-1546 GCA_964554275.1 uncultured Weeksellaceae bacterium | reverse complement strand
TAAGACAAATATCAGGGATTTGCCCCAAACAAATTTCGTCAAATTATTCTAACTTAGCAAGCTAATTAATGAAGATTAGAAAAAATGAAACCAAAAATTTTATCACTTATTTTACTTACGCTTATCACTTTTACTTATGCTCAGTATGCAACGCCAAATACCGGAGTTAATTGGACTTTAGATGACATTGCAACTGATTCTCCTACAACGGTTACTGTTTCTGGGAATGAATACACGTTACATGAAAATCTTTTGATCAATGTGAATGATTCATTGTCACTAAATACAAATCTGATACTCAAAATTGCTCCGGGCGTGGAAGTGGAAGTAAAAGGTTATTTCAAAAGTAATGCGGATGAAGTTACTATAACTGCTTTGGATGAGCAGATTCCCTATAAAGGATTTTGGTTTTATGATACTTCCGAAGCTTTTTTCCGAAATACATTGATTCAATATGGAGGAGGATTGAGGATCATAACTCCGGACTTTGAAATGTATAATTGTGAAATGTCTTACAATGCTTCAGGTTCCTCTACCGGAGGTACGATTTCTTTTTCCAATGGAAGTCCGATAGTAAAGAATTCTACTTTTAAATTTAATGAAAATCCTGCGTTGAGTTCAGGTGCAAATACCTCTGTTTCAGCTTTGATTGAAGGGAATTATTTCGAAGGAAATAATACTGCAAATAACAACCGGCCGCAAATCAATATGGGGCCCAGTGGCGGGGATGATTCAATTAGAATCATCAATAATACTGTAATTGGTGACCGTGATTTGACCATGGTCGGCGGTATTTCTGCATCCAGTCTTGTGGGAGTGGTAAATAAAATTGTCATCAAGGAAAATACCGTAAGAGACAATCGTTACGGAATTGCTTGCATGGGAAATTCGTCAGGAATTATTGCGGATAATATTATTGAGGGCAACAACACAGAAGGCTTGCCAATGAATGGAGGAAGCGGAATTAATTTATTTAGTACCAGTATGATCCATGTGAGTAACAATCAAATCAGAAGAAATCTTTGGGGAATAACCCTACAAGGTACTGCCCAGATTAATCTAGGAAGTGATGATGAAGAAGATTTCAATCCGGGTGGAAATATTTTTAGCGAAAATGGTAATGATGGGGAGATTTATGCACTTTTTAACAATACGCCCAACTCCGTAAAAGCCCTTCATAACTGCTGGATTGAGGGAGAGGAATCCACCGAAGAAGATGTTGAAGGTGTGATTTCACATGTAGTAGATGACCCTGAGTTAGGGCGGGTATTCTTTGATCCGTTTGAATGTGGGATTGTTATGGGTGTAAACGATTTAAATAAAAATAAATTTAAAATCTATCCGAACCCTGCGAGGAATTCATTCTTTATTGAATCAAAAGAGAAAGGAAATGTTACGGTTTATGATTTAAGTGGAAAGAAAGCTCTGTCTAAAAATAATTTAACCGGAAAGAATCAGATTGATTTTAGTCTGCCGAAAGGAATTTATTTGGTGGAATTTATTTCAGATAATAGTAAATCTATACAAAAACTTATAGTTAAATAAT
>CAZKOC010000467.1:0-1548 GCA_964554275.1 uncultured Weeksellaceae bacterium | reverse complement strand
ATTTTTGTTTTGAATCCACCCCGGGTAATCCAGAATTTAGCGGCTTTGGAAGCGGCTGCAACCACCGAACTTTCTTCAATTGCCATGGGAAGGCAATGCAATTCGCCATCAATCAAAAAATTGGGAGCAAACCCAAAAGGCATATAAAAATTGGAAAGTGTGTTTTCTGAAAATTCGTCGTGTAACCGTTGTAATTCCGGGTCGTCATTCCAATACTGTTTCAGGGTTTGAATGGCTTTTTCCGAGCCGTTTAAATATTCATTGACCAACCATTCTATTTTTCCTTCTTTTGACATTTTGGAAAAACCTTCAACGGGTGTGTGATTCATAATTCTTAAATTGAGATTTACAAATTTAGCGAATACTTTTATGTTTTAATTGGAAGTGGCGCGCTAATTTTATGTTAAAACAAAAGCCCGCGGATTTGTTTTTCGTCAGGCTTTCATTTTATCTGTAAATGAGGTTTACTTTCGGGTATAAGTGATTTCCATTGTTTTAATTTCCTGTCCATCCATAATCATATACATTTCCATCACGTGTTTATCTTTTGAATGGTATTTGGCGATTTCCTTTATTTGCATAGGTTCTCCTGTCATTGGGTCAATGCAGCTTCCAACAGAAGTCATGGTATGATTTTGTTCATCATAAGTTCCTTCCATATACATCAGGCCGGTGCTCATGCTGTCATGCCACGTTGAATAATATTTTTTCGCAGCATTGTCATAAGCCATAACCCCTTGTCCTTCAAAAGGCATCCCCATCACATCTCCTTTGAATTTATATTCCAAATAACGGCCACCCATAATCATCGTATTGGTGCAGCTGCCTTTTGAAATCATAGGTGGTTGAGAGGGATCCATCCACATTTTTGTCTCAGCGTTCCATTCGCCGCTTAGTGTTTCCATCCATTTATGGGGTTCGCCCGGGGTCATGTGGTTTTCCCATGCTTTCATTTCTTCAGGTGTTTGGGCGTACGTCAAAGTATAACCCAACACAAATGCCAAGAGTATAAAGAGATTTTTCATAAAAGTTAAATTTGAATTAATAAAGAACTAAAATACAATTAAAATTTCTTTAATTTGGTGATATATAGTTATTTATATAAAATCTAATTAAGCCTTGTTGAGAAAAAAAGAGAATTCCGTTCCTTCTCCGTAGATGCTTTTCACGTGTATTTTTTCTCCATGTGCTTCCAGGATATGTTTTACAATGGATAACCCTAATCCCGATCCGCCATGTGTACGGCTCCGGCTTTTATCTGCGCGGTAAAAACGTTCAAAGATTCTTTCAATATGTTCAGGTTTTATCCCGATTCCGTTATCTTGTATAGTGGTTCTGAATTTTCCATTTACGCCCTGGAATGAAACTGTTACGGTCGCTTTCCGTGAAGAGTGATTGATTGCATTTACTATCAGATTGGTAAGGACCTGCTCAATTCTTTCAATATCTCCTACTACACGAACGGGAATGTCAATGGGGTTTTCGATTTCCAGTTTCACATCATTGTTAGATGCCTTGATTTCCAATAAATCAAATACTTCTTTGGTC
>CAZKOC010000466.1:0-1572 GCA_964554275.1 uncultured Weeksellaceae bacterium | reverse complement strand
GTTATTCAATCAGTGAAGAAAAATTTACCGAAATTGAACCCTATCTGATTTTTGAATAACGTGTTTTGTATTATACGTTTTATGAAGTACATCTTTTGATTAAAATAATTTCCTTAATTTTGACCGCAATCAAATTACAAAAATTTATGAATTACGAAGCGACTGAAAGTCAACATATCATAGCAGAGTCAGCTAGAGAATTTGCCAAACAACACATAGCTCCGCATATAATGGAGTGGGACGAATCTCAAACCTTTCCTGTAGATGTTTTTAAGAAATTAGGAGAAATGGGATTCATGGGGATTCTCGTGCCGGAAGAATTAGGAGGCAGCGGACTTTCTTACCATGAGTATGTGGCGATTATCGATGAGATTTCACAGGTAGATCCGTCAATCGGATTATCAGTTGCAGCTCATAATTCATTATGTACCAATCATATATTAATGTTTGGAGACGAAGAGCAAAAACAAAAATGGATTCCAAAATTGGCAACCGGCGAATGGATTGGTGCATGGGGATTGACAGAGCACAATACAGGTTCCGACGCAGGAGGAATGAGTACGACAGCTAAAAAAGACGGAGATCATTGGGTAATCAATGGAGCTAAAAATTTCATAACGCATGCTATCAGCGGTGACATTGCAGTCGTGATGACGCGTACCGGTGAGAAAGGTGCTAAAAACAATGCAACGGCCTTTGTGGTGGAAAAAGGAACGACCGGGTTTTCCTCAGGAAAAAAGGAAAATAAATTGGGAATGCGTGCTTCGGAAACCGCTGAATTGATTTTCGATAATTGTAGAATTTCTGATGCTAATCGTTTAGGAGAAGTGGGAGAGGGATTCAAACAGGCTTTGAAAATTTTAGATGGAGGTAGGATTTCCATTGCTGCATTAAGCCTTGGCATTGCAAAAGGGGCATACAAGGCTGCTAAGAAATATGCAATGGAGCGCCGCCAGTTCGGACAAAGAATTGCAGACTTTCAGGCAATTAATTTTAAATTGGCAGAAATGGCAACGGAAATTGCCGCTTCCGAATTATTGATTCAAAAAGCATCTCATCTGAAAAATCAAAATAAAGAAATGACAACAGAAGGGGCGATGGCAAAATACTACGCTTCGGAAGCCTGTGTGAAAATTTCCAATGATGCCGTTCAGATTTTTGGAGGATATGGCTATACAAAAGATTTCCCGGTAGAAAAATTTTACCGTGATTCCAAGCTTTGCACGATTGGAGAAGGAACCACGGAAATTCAGAAACTTGTTATTGGGAGAAATATTCTAAAAGATTAAAATTCATTCAAAGAATTATAAAAAAGTTTGTGAGATAAATAATGTTTTATATCTTTGCAACCTCAAAAATAAGAGTAAATATGTTAATTATACCAGTAAAAGACGGAGAATCAATCGACAAAGCATTGAAAAAGTACAAACGTAAGTTCGACAAAACCGGAGTTGTACGTCAGTTGAGAAGTCGTCAGCAATTTACAAAACCCTCAGTAACAAAAAGACAACAACGTCTTAGAGCTGCCTATAAGCAACAAATTGTAAGTCGCGAAGAAGCATAAGACTTTTT
>CAZKOC010000465.1:0-1578 GCA_964554275.1 uncultured Weeksellaceae bacterium | reverse complement strand
ATAAAAATTTTGTGTCGCAAAAGTAAGAATTCTATTGGATTTTAACTATTTATTGCGGGTTGATTTTCGTCAACTAATTGCAAATTTTGCTATTTAGAATATCCTACTCCTTCTTTAAGAAATTCTGTTTTCTCTCCCTTTTGAACTGAAAATTTCGTTTTGATCGTTTCAATATCCCGGAGCCTTTGTAAAAAAACCATGAAATGCAAATGCGGGCCGCTGGACCAGCCTGTATTTCCACTGTACCCGATCAACTGGTTTTGTTTTATTGTATCTCCTTTCTTAACAATAACTCCATTTTGCTTCAGGTGGGCATAGGATGCAAAAGTACCGTCGGGATGATAGACAAGAATACGGTTATTGAACTTTGCACAATCTTTTGCCGGGCAGCCTTTATTATGATGAGAAACCAACTCTACCACAATACCTTCTCTCGCTGAATAAACTTCCTCTCCTACCTGCATCCCGAAATCCAGTGCATTTTCATTCTGATGGGAGAATTTCCCACCATAACCCTGGACTACTTTAACGGAATTTCCTTCTTTAAAGGGTAAAGCATATACAAAATCCTTGTCGTAATCTTTTTGAAGCGTATTACCGTAATTAAATGAATAATTATAGCTCCATGACCATTTTTTGGAGCTGTCAACCTGAGATATTTCGGTAATTTCAAAACCTTTGGTTTTTGCCGGAATCACAAATATTTTTTCCTTTTTTGAGGAAACCATATTTTGTAGTTTAAACGTAATTTCTATGGAAACAGGACAATACTCATTATTATCTGCCAATATAATACTGCCTTTCTGTGTTTTCTTGTCATAGATATTCACGCCTAACCCTTCTTGTGCGAATGCAGCTGTAAATGGTAAAAGAAATAACAAAAAGATCAGGTTTTTCATGTTTAAGAATTATTTATATAATATTACTATAATAAACTTAATAATTGTTTCAAATTTTCAGACTGAGAAAACATCAGGCCTCCATAGATATTGACTATTTCTCCTTCTTGATTCAAAAGAAAAGTCATCGGATAAGATTTAATCTTTAATTTATTGATCGGTTTTTGAGCATCTGTAATATGATAGAAATCAAAAAACGGCTTCTTCTCCAGAAAATTGTTTACTTTTTTCCTCCTGTCAAAAGTAATGGCTATGAAATTTGCAGAATCTCCAAATTCCTTTTTCAGTTTATACAAATCCGGGATTTCTTCTATACAGGGCGGACAATTTGTAAACCAGAAATTTACAACCGTTGGTTTTCCTTTTAAATGTTCGGGCGAAAAAGTATTTTCTGACTCATCTTCAAAAGACTCTATCGGAAAATGAGTTCCGATTAGTTTCCTTTGTTCTGCATAGGGGTCATACCATTTTTTATTTTCACCTATGGCCATAATTATCTTTTCAAATTTTATGGTTTTGATGACAGTATCATTCCTGTTTTCGGTTTTTACGAGAATCTCCTGATATTTCCCTGCCAAATCCGTCCTTTCATCCATTTCTTTTTTGATCCGGAGGTAATCTTGCTCCGTCATTTTGATACTGTAGGTTGTAATGTAATATGTAACCTGGGCGGATAAAA
>CAZKOC010000464.1:0-1579 GCA_964554275.1 uncultured Weeksellaceae bacterium | reverse complement strand
TTTCTATGTATTCGGCTAATTTCTGGTCGGTGAAAATTTCTTTCCATGAAAGATTTGCCATACTCAGACTATCCTGCGGAATTTCATCAGTTCTGAACAGTTTTTCATTTACCACATCTTGCGAGCGATTATAATCCTTAGCCACAAAACAAGACTGTAAAGCTGTCAAGCTCCCGATTAAAACTATATATTTTAATTTTTTCATATAAATCCTATGATCTGTTTTCTTGATTCTCAAATTTTATCGGTTTTATTTTTTCCTGTAACCATTGGAAAATGACATATAACACCGGGATAACAATGACTCCGAATATGGTTCCAATTAATAATCCTATCGCTGCTCCCGTTCCAATCGACTTATTTCCTGCAGCTCCGATTCCTGTCGCAAATACCAATGGCAACATACCGAAGATAAAAGCGAATGAAGTCATCAGAATAGGACGTAATCTTGCTTTGGCGGCATTTACCGCAGACATGGCAATAGTTTCTCCGTGCCTTCTTCGCTGCAGGGCAAACTCCACAATCAAAATCGCATTTTTCGCCAATAATCCGACCAGCATGATCAATGCGATCTGGAAATATATATTGTTTTCCAATCCTGCCAGTTTTTGTCCCAGAAATGCACCCATCACACCAAAAGGTATAGATAAAATCACCGACAGCGGCTGTACAAAGCTTTCGTACTGGGCAGCAAGCAGGAAGTAAACAAAAATGATACACAACATAAATATGAACAGTGTCTGCGAACCGGCATTGATTTCCTCACGAGTCAAACCTGAATAGTCGACGGAATAATCAGATGGCAATGAACTCCGGGAAACTTCCGTTACCGCGTTGATGGCATCACCAGTACTGTATCCCGGCGCATTGGCTCCCGTTATTTTTACCGAAGTAAATAAGTTAAAACGATTTACCGATTGTGGTCCGAAAACCCGTTCCAAAGTTACAAACTGTGAAATAGGCGCCATGGCTCCCGAAGATGTTTTTACGTAAAGTCCATGTAAGCTGTTTGCATCGGCACGGGCTTCAGGTAAGGCCTGTACCATCACGCGGTACTGTTTTCCGTATTTGGCAAAATCAGCTGCATAAACTCCCCCAATATAGCCTTGCATTACAGAAAGTATGTCAGCCACAGAAACACCTGATTCCTGTGCTCTGGGAACATTAATTATCATTTCATATTGCGGATATTTGGTATTGAATGAAGTCTGGGCAAACTGGATTTCGGGGCGGGCCATTAAATCTCCCATGAATCCTTGGGCTACTTGGTCTATTTCCTCGATTTCATTTCCGGCCCTGTCAAGTAAAACAACCTCAAATCCTGCACTGGTCCCAAATCCGGGGACGCTCGGAGGGCTGAAGAATATGACACGTGCGTCGGCTATTCCTGCTGTAGCACCAAATAATTGTTTGGTGATATTCTCCACACTTAAATTTTCATCGTGATTTCTTTCATTAAAAGGAGTAAGCCTTACGAATGCAAGCCCGTTATTACTTCCACTTCCTGAAAAGAAACTTCGTCCTGTAGCTATGGTTACGGCTTTTACTCCTTTAACACTCATTACTTTGGATTCCACTT
>CAZKOC010000463.1:0-1581 GCA_964554275.1 uncultured Weeksellaceae bacterium | reverse complement strand
CTGCCGAACAAAGTGAGATCATCATCGTTCCGGTTCCCTGGGAAGTAACCGTAAGCTATGGTGCAGGTGCTTCTGAAGGAGTTGATGCTGTTTTTAATGCTTCTTTCCAAGTAGACTTATACCATCAGGAATTTCCGGATTTATGGAAAACCGGAATCTTTATGGACGATGGTATTCCCAATTGGAAGGAACGAAGTAAAAAATACAAAGCAAAGGCTCTACCAATCATCGAAGCATTGGAAAATGGAGAAAATGTAGAAAAAAATTCCACACTTCTTGCAAATTTAAAAGAAATTAACAATGCCTGCACTCAATTGAAAAATGAAGTAAAAGAAAGAATTTCACACTGGGTTTCTCAGGGCAAAAAATTCGGGTTGTTGGGAGGAGACCACTCCACCCCGCTCGGATATTATGAAGCTTTGGCTACGCAATATGATGATTTCGGAATTCTTCACCTTGATGCCCACATGGATTTGAGAATTGCTTATGAGGGTTTTACCTATTCCCATGCATCCATCATGTATAATGCTTTGCAGATTCCTCAAGTTTCAAAAATAGTTCAGGTAGGCATCCGAGATTTTTGCGAACAGGAAGTTGAAATTGTAAAACGTGAAAACGGAAGAGTCAAAGTTTTCACCGATATGGACTTGAAAGCTCAAAATTTCGAAGGCACGACCTGGAAAGAGCAGTGTGAAGCAATTATAAAAGCATTGCCTGAAAAAGTCCATATCAGTTTCGACATAGACGGACTGTATCCATGGTATTGTCCAAATACAGGAACACCCGTTCCGGGTGGCTTTTCTTTTGAACAGGCGGCATATCTTTTGTCCATGTTAGCTGACTCAGGAAAGGAAATCATAGGTTTCGATTTAGTGGAAGTGGCTCCCGGAGAAAATGACGATTGGGATGGAAATGTAGGGGCCAGAATGCTTTTTCATTTGTGCGGGGTTTTAGCGAAGTCGCAGGGGTTGGGGATTGGAAAGAAAATAAACTTATAAAAAAATAAAAGACCAAGTCATTGGTTTTTTACGCGATAGGAAGAAGTGTAGTCTCTCGACCTCCGTAGCGGATATGAGTCCTGCGCTAATGTTGCATAGTTTTGACAAAATGTAGAGTTTTCTGAACCAAACTCTTTCAAACTCAATTAAAAATGTCCTAATAACTTCAAAAGATATTTTTCGGCAACAGAAAAGTTATCATCAGCTTTCATAAGTTGTTTTACTTCACCGAGCCATACTTCCTTTTGTTCTTCAGAAGCATCTTCTAAAAGGAATGTTACTTTTTGTGTCCGTTCGTAGTCGCCGTCTTTTTCAAACTCTTTTTTTATCTGTTTCCAGTCTTCTTTCGAATCTAATTTTCTTTTGATGATTTCTTTTTCATCCTCACTGATGTTAGAGTCAATGTTGGCAGCATATAAAAGCAGGTATGCCAATGATTTTTGAGTGTCCATATATTTAATTTTATAAAAACAGAAGGTCAATGCTTTGTAAAAAATAAAAATCCCTAAATCATTAAGGTTCAGGGATTTTTCTTGTAGCGAGAGGGGGGCACGATCCCCCGACCTCCGGGTTATGAATCCGA
>CAZKOC010000462.1:0-1587 GCA_964554275.1 uncultured Weeksellaceae bacterium | reverse complement strand
CCAGGATTTACAGATTTGGTACAATCAGGACAAAGGAAATGCTATTTTTGAAGAGCTTTTGAACGTTTTGAGTTAACTCGGGAATAATTATAGAATATCTAGCGGACTTTTGATGCTTCGTTTGCTTTGATCGGTTAATGCGGTATATATCATGGTAGTCTTGATGTCTTTGTGCCCGAGTAAATCCTGGACAAAACGGATGTCTATTCCTTGTTCTATTAAATGTGTCGCATAGGAATGACGAAGGCTGTGTACACCTATTTTCTTATTGATTTTGGCTTTTCGCATGGCATTTTTAAATACCAGCTGCACGCTTCGTACCGAATATTGGCCGCCTGATTGTCCTTCAAAAAGATATTCCTTTGGTTTGTATTCCAGATAATAAGTTTTGAGTTGCCCCAAAACAGATTCGGGCAAATTCACATACCTGTCTTTCTTCCCCTTTCCCTGTCTGACCAATACCTGCATACGGCTGCTGTCAATATCGGTAATTTTGAGGTTAACCAATTCACTCACGCGAAGCCCCATACCATAACACATTTTGAGCAATAATTGGTGTTTGACATTTTCCAGAGTATTAAACATTTTTTTGATGTCTGCAGTAGATAGTGCTTTGGGTAATGTACTAGGTTTTTTGGGTCTCGGGATTTCCATAAAAAACTTTTCCTTATACAGTACCTGTTCAAAATAAAATTTGATAGCATTCATCCGGCTATGAATCGAGTTGTTTGAAAGCTTGAGCGTATTGATGCAATACAAAATATAGGAACGAAACCTTTCTGTAGTCATTTCGTCAACCGGATGATTTTGTAGTGCCACAAGCAATTGAATAAATTCTGCGCTATAAGTTTTGATGGTATCGGGGCTGTAGCCTTTTAGTTGAAGTTGTTCTATATACCTTTTAAGAGCCGATTGGTTGATGAGGTTAATTTTAGCAAAGGCGTTTTTTCCATAATAGGCAGGTTCCATACCAAAAAGCTGCCGGTAAAATGAATTGTCCGGCACATACCATTTTTTATTTGAATTACTCCAGCGGGCTTGGGTATTTTCTTTCAGGCATTTGCGTAAGTTTTGATCATAAGGAAACAAAACCCAAATCACATTTTGATTTCGATGTCCCCCGATCTCATAAATATAATTTTCAGTATTAAATTTTGAAAAAGCCATTATCTTGTATTTCGTATTTTGTATATATTAAATCACAATATTATCGATTATTTTTCACTAAACAATACATTTTGCGAAATTATTAAAAAAATTAATATACTGTATTACTGATAATTAATAGTCATTTTAACTTTTTAAGAATATTTTTCAAAAAAGTATTACATTGCGTCAATTTATGAGTTATCTGTCATTCTACCCAACGACCGTGCAAAAATCAACGGACGAAAAACATTAAACTAAATTTCGTAATTTTACGACCGAATTTTAACGATGAAACGTGATGGCAAACAAATATGTAAACTTTACCTCGGACGAACATTTATTGAACTGCATTGAAAATTTGCACAAAGCATATTTGCGAGCCAAAAACAACATTTCAAAAAAGAGTTTTTACACCAACAAAGTCGATACAATCAAACT